>DJNB01000064.1:5673-9336 GCA_002435545.1 Lachnoclostridium sp. UBA6475 | reverse complement strand
GGAAGAAATGCGGAAACTCAAGAATTTTTCTCCATTGACATCTGTTTACAATATCGGTTATACTAGAGGGAAAGGAGGTTTTTTCAATGAACGATGTATTAGTTACACTTTCGAAGATCGGGATTGTTCCCGTAGTTGCATTGAAGCATGCCGAGGATGCCAAACCGCTTGGCAAAGCTCTTTGTACCGGCGGACTTCCTTGTGCGGAAGTAACATTTCGAACCGATTGCGCAGAGGAAGCAATCAAAATCATGTCAGAAGAATATCCGGATATGGTGATCGGAGCCGGCACGGTGATCACAACCGAGCAGGTAGACCGCGCGGCAGCGGCCGGTGCCAAATTTATCGTCAGTCCCGGAATGGATGAAAAATTAGTAAAATATTGTATCAACAAGAAAATCCCTGTGATGCCGGGTTGTGCGACTCCAAGTGACGTGCAGAAAGCTGCCACTTTGGGACTGGATGTCGTCAAAGTATTTCCGGCAGAGGCGATTGGCGGATTGAAATTGATCAAAGCAATGGCTGCTCCTTACACGGAGATGAAATTTATGCCAACCGGCGGTATCAACTCTTCCAACCTCAACGAATATCTTGACTTTGACCGCATTATCGCATGCGGAGGAAGCTGGATGGTGGATACTTCTTTGATCGCAGCAGATAAATTTACCAACATCACGGCACTTACACGCGAAGCCGTCAACCATATGCTTGGCTTTAAGATCAAGCACATCGGGATCAACTGCGCGGATGATGCAGAAGCTGCCGACACCGCAGATGCCTTCACTACCATGTTTGGTTTTCCACAGAAAAATATCGACGTATCGTATTTCTGCGGCAAAAAGATCGAAGTAATGAAAGCGCCGGGAGCAGGGACACACGGTCATATCGCTGTCGGATGTAATTCCGTAGAGCGTGCCGTATACCACCTTGGTCTGCGCGGCATTGAATTTGATATGTCTACTGCCAAATACAACAAAGATGGCTTTATGTCATTTGTTTACATCAAAGGAGAATTTGGTGGATTTGCCGTTCATTTGACATTGAATGAGTAATAACGATCAATCGGTTGAGTTAAAAGGGTGTAACCTGCGTCACATGGTTACACCCTTTTTGAAATAATAATTCACTTCGGATATTTTTAGAACCGGAAATCTCTCTGGCCTTCGTGAATATTTTCGATATATTCTCTTGCTTTTTCTTTTACTACGGGGTTGGTAATAACTTCCAATTCTCTTTGGATGACTTTTTCACCCTTTTGTTTGGTATCTTCGCTGGCATAATCTTCCAGATACTCTTTCAGCGTCATCAACGCATTTGGCTGGCAGCAATTGACGATCTGACCGGATTTCAGCAGTTTCATAAAGCGGTCGCCGGTTCTTCCCTCGCGGTAACATGCCGTACAGAAACTTGGAATGTAACCGAGTTCCAAAAGCCAGTTGACAACTTCATCCAGAGTTCTGCGGTCACTGACATCAAACTGCGCCGAATTGTCCTCTTCTTTTTCTTCTTCGACATAGCCGCCGACACTTGTGCGGGATCCTCCACTGATCTGTGAGATACCAAGTCCAAGCACCTTCTCACGCGTCTTCTGGGATTCTCTTGTCGATACGATCATGCCGGTATATGGCACGGCAATGCGGATAACGGCAACAATTTTTTCAAATATTTCATCGGAAATAGCGTTCGTAAATTCTCCCGGATCGATGTCATCTGCCGGGCAGATACGCGGTACGCTGATCGTATGCGGTCCGACTCCAAATTTGGCTTCCAGATGCTCCGCGTGCATGATGATTCCAACAAGTTCATAACGGTACATTTCCAGTCCAAACAATACCCCAAGTCCGACATCGTCAATGCCGCCTTCCATCGCGCGGTCCATTGCTTCAGTATGATAATGGTAATTGTGCTTTGGTCCGGTTGGATGCAGTTTTTCGTAACTTTCTTTGTTATAGGTCTCCTGGAACAAAATGTACGTTCCAATGCCAGCATCGTGCAATTTCTGATAGTTTTCTACAGTTGTAGCAGCAATATTTACATTGACGCGGCGGATCGCACCATTTTTATGTTTGATGCTGTAAATGGTCTTAATGCTGTCCAAAATATACTCGATCGGATTGTTGACCGGATCTTCTCCTGCCTCGATGGCAAGCCGCTTATGTCCCATATCCTGTAAGGCAATGACTTCGTCACGGATTTCGTCCTGCGTCAGTTTCTTTCTGCGGATATGTTCATTGCAGTGATGATATGGGCAGTAGGTACAGCCATTGACGCAATAATTGGACAGATACAATGGGGCAAACATTACGATTCGATTGCCATAAAAACGCTGCTTAATTTCTTTTGCCAATGTCTCTATTTTTTTGTTTTCTTCTTCTAATTCACACTCTAATAATACGGCAGCCTCCCTGTGGCTTATGCCTTTCATAGCGGATGCTTTTTCTAATATGGCATCTATTACTTCTTTATTATTTTTGTTTTTTTGTGCATACTCCAGAGATTCTAATATCTCTTTGTCATCGATAAATTCCGTTGCTTTTCCTGATTTTGGATTGTACATAATTTTCCTCCACTTCATTTTGTTGCATAAATTGCTTTGCTTGTTACTCCGTCTGTCATCCCAAGTTTTCCTGATATAGCGCTGATCGTTGCATTGGGGGCGTCAACAATTACGCTGATCACAGACAACCCTCGTTCTCTATAAGGAATGCCCATCCTGCCCACGATAAACTCCCGGTACTCATGCAGTATCGCATTGACAATTTCTGCAGATTCTTCCTTTTCCACCACGATCCCGATCACTGCGACTCGTTTTTCCATATAGAACCTCCTTTTCTTGTTTTGGCTTTGCAGGCAATGTCCATAGCTGTCCGGTATTTTCTTTTTCGCACTGCCCTAAACACTTCCCTTAAGCAATAAAAAAGCCGGCAAAAAGCCGACCGTCAACACTTCGTGCCACGAATATGTATTTCGAACTATACCGCCTTCCTACTCAGGATTTCCTTCGTATGTCAGTACGACTTTTCTATATTATAGCACGTTCGGAGAGAGTTATCAATAAAATTTATCAATAATAATCTTAAAAACAGCTCACCGCCTTTTGCGATGAGCTGTCATGCATTTTTAATTAATAATCAATGTCGCCGGTAACCGGTTTTTTATCCTGAGAATTAATCACATAATATACTTTGGATTCTTCCGGTTTTACATACAATTCAAGGCTCTTCATGGATACTTCACGTTTGCCCTGTGCTTTCCACATCTCTTTGATACGATTTACCATATCTGTGTAGGTAACTTCTTTTTCACCAAACTGCACTGTCATCTCGATGGTACGTTCAGATGCAGGTTTTGGTCCACGTTTTGCACCTGTCTTTGCGGTTGTCTTCTTTGCTGCAGTTGCCTTGGTTGTCGTTTTCTTTGTTGTCTTGGCTGCTGGTGTCGCTGTTGCTGCAGGTACTGTTTCTTTTACTGCTTCCGGTTTTGCTTCGGATTTTACTTCGGTTTTCACTTCCGGTTTTGTCTCCACTGGTTTTACCTCAGTCTTTACAACATCCTTTTTCTCTGTAACCACTTTCTTGTTTGCTGGTTTTTTAGAGTAATTTGCTTTTGCTGCCATAACAGAATCCTCCATTCAATTTGTATATATTTAGAAATTTTCTGTGA
>DJNB01000064.1:0-5644 GCA_002435545.1 Lachnoclostridium sp. UBA6475 | reverse complement strand
TAAAAATCGTATTAAATTTATATTCACATCACCAAATCCCCTTACATATCTATTATAATACAACATCTGCTTTCATATTACAACAATTATTTTTCACAAATTATATATATTTTTTTTATTTAATTTTGCACTTTTGTATAAAAACCCCTTTACTTTTTCATTATTTTCCCGTAAAATATGTATATATATTTCCGTAAATGCCACACTAAGCATGCGGACAGAAAGGACGATGTGATTATGAAAAAGTTTTTTAAATTTCTCCTTGGAGTAGCAGCTACACTCGCTACCATCGGAGCCGCTTTGTATTTTCTGAAAAACATCCTGATGAAGGACTACGTAGATGATTATGATGACGACGATTTCGATAATGATCTTTACGAGGAGGACAACGAAGCTGATGATTTTGACGACTTCCCGGAGACACCGAATGACGAAAGAGATTACGTTACCATAAATATGCCGGAGAAAAGCGACGACGAAGATGGAGAAGAAGACGCAGCAGCAGAGGAAACTGCGGAAGAAAACGCTTCTGAAACTTCGGAAGAATAAAATTTGAATGACGCAAAAACAAATAGCATCCGTTTGGATGCTATTTTTATGCAAAACAATATATTTTATATTATCGTGACAGACGCATCGTCAGGCTGTAAAGATGCTCGTCGATGTCCTTGGTCATTGCCAAAGCCTCGTCGATGTCAAAGTCACAGAACTCTCCGGCACGGTATGCTACGACACGGTTTGTCTTGCCGGCGATCAAAAGATCCACGGCGAGCGCTCCCATAGAGGATGCATAGACACGGTCACGGCAGGATGGATTTCCACCACGCTGGATATGACCGATAACGGTAGCACGGGTTTCGATACCGGTTGCTTCTTCAATATCTTTTGCCATCTGGTAAGAATTTCCAACTCCCTCGGCATTTACAATGATATGATGTTTTTTACCGATACGGCGTTTTGCACGGATCTTCTCGATGATCTTCTGCTCATCATTGTCATAGCGCTCCGGAATGGTAATATATTCGGAACCATTACTGATACCACACCACAATGCGATATGACCGGCAGTACGTCCCATTACTTCAATGATACTGCACCGCTCATGGGATGCAGATGTATCACGTACTTTGTCGATGGCTTCCATCGCTGTGTTGCAGGCGGTGTCAAATCCGATCGTATATTCTGTACAGGAAATGTCAAGATCGATCGTTCCCGGAACGCCGATCGTGTTGATCCCGTTGGCAGAAAGCTTCTGCGCTCCACGGAATGAACCGTCTCCTCCGATGACTACGATACCGTCAATGCCGTGTTTACGGCAGATATCTGCTGCCTTTTTCTGTCCTTCCGGTGTTACCATCTCCGGGCAGCGGGAAGTGTAAAGGATGGTTCCTCCTTTTTGCACAATATCCGATACGCTCATCGTATCCATATCTACAATATCTTCTTCTAATAATCCCGCATATCCGCGGCGAATACCTTTTACTTTCAATCCACTTGATAATCCTGATCTAACAACAGCACGAATGGCTGCATTCATACCTGGTGCGTCCCCACCACTTGTCAATACTCCTATCGTTTTCACTGCTTTTTCTGACATTACTTATTTACCTCCAATCCTCTTCCATTGTACGATATTTACAGAACTTTTTCAATACTCATTTGTACTACTTTCACATTTTCTTTTGTAAACTTTTTATAAAGTTCGTCAAGCAATTCCGGGCATACCTTTGTCATACGGCTGTTCGGAAGCTGCTTTTTCGCGCGTTCCGTGGACAGGTAGACAATAACGGTATCCTGGCCGTCGTATTTTGCCAGAGAATCAAATAGCGACTGCTCTGCCGCAAGATAACTCTGCTTGTCCGTAAACTGGATCCAGAGCTGTTTTGGCACCTCATCAAACGGCACGATCTTCTGGCAGATCATCTTCGCCGGTTTGTCCTCTTCCACGGTAACACGGCCTTTGACAAACACCTTACGGTCATTTTCCAAAAGTGAGCGGTAATTTTCGTAATCCCGCGGGAATACGATCACTTCCACCGTTCCGAGAAGATCTTCGATCGTGATAAATGCCATCATATTGTTTGTTTTCGTTGTTTTAACAACCTTATTTTCAATGAGTCCGCCGATCACTGCCGTCTCATTGTCTTTGACCCGCGGTACACGTTCTCCGTCGGCAACCGCAAAATCGATCGTCTGGCGCGTAATATTGCGCTTCATCACATCGACGTAATCTTCGAGCGGATGACCGCTGATATACAGGCCAAGCACCTCTTTTTCAAAAGCAAGGATCATCTCTTTGTCGTATTCGCCGACATCCGGGAATTTTGTCTCCAGTTCTTCCTTGTCCTCGTCGCTCGCAAAGTCAAACAGCGACAGCTGCCCTGTCATCGTCGCCTTCTTTTCATGGCTGATGCCTTCCAGAATCGAAGCATAGGCACTCATCTTCTGCTTGCGCGTACCGTCGAGGCAGTCCAGCGCCCCCGCCTTGATAAAACTCTCCAGCGTACGTTTGTTCATTGATTTTCCGGATAAACGGCTGCACAGATCCTTCAGCGAAGCATACTGGCCTGCGGCACGGCGTTCTGTCACAATTTCCTCAATGACCGGTCTGCCGACACTCTTAATCGCAGCCAGACCATAGCGGATTCCTTTTTCGGTTGGCGTAAAATTCGCCTCTCCTTCATTGATGTCCGGTGGCAGGATCTCAATGCCCATCTGGCGGCAGCTCATGGTGTATTCCGTGATTTTTCCGGTGTTGTCCATCACTGAAGTAAGAAGCGCTGCCATAAACTCCTTCGGATAGTAATATTTCAGATACGCCGTCTGATAGGATACAACGGCATACGCGGCAGCGTGCGATTTGTTAAATGCGTATTTGGCAAAATCTGTCATATCCGCATAAATTTTGCTCGCCGTCTCCTCCGGGATACCGCGTTTGATACATCCTTCAATATTTTCGCTTTCATCGCCATAGATAAAGATGTTTCGGTTGCGCTCCATTTCTTTGGCCTTTTTCTTTGACATGGCACGCCGCACATTGTCACTTTGTCCATAGCTGTAACCGGCGAGATCGCGCACGATCTGCATAACCTGCTCCTGGTATACGATACAGCCGTAGGTATTTTTCAGGATCGGCTCTAACTGCGGGCAGTCGTAGACAATATTGTGTCTGTCATTTTTTCCGGCGATGTATTTGGGAATAAAATCCATCGGCCCCGGACGGTAAAGGGAGATGCCGGCGATGATATCTTCGAGACATTCCGGCTTTAACTCCTTCATGAAGTTTTTCATCCCCTCGCTCTCCAGCTGGAAAACGCCCTCCGTCTTTCCGGCAGAGATCATCTCGTAAACGTTCGGATCGTCGTAATTGATGTCCTGCAGAGACAGTTTGCCCTCTGTCGCATTTTTGATGACCGTAAGGTTTCGCAGTCCCAGAAAGTCCATTTTCAAAAGACCGAGTTCTTCCAGTGTTACCATCGTGTACTGCGTCGTGATCGTACCGTCAGCCGCGCGGGAAAGGGGTACAAATTCGTCCACTTCCTCCGGACTGATGACTACACCCGCAGCATGAATTGACGTATGGCGCGGAAGTCCTTCGAGACGCATCGACATATCAATAAGTTTTTTGATGTCCTCGTCCATCTCGTACATTTTCTTTAGTTCCGGATTCATCTCCAGCCCTTTTTGGATCGTGATGCCAAGTTCCATCGGCACCGCTTTTGCGACCGAGTCCACAAGGGCATACGGAAGATCCAGCACGCGTCCGACATCGCGGATAACCATGCGCGCCGCCATCGTACCAAACGTAACGATCTGCACCACTTTTTCTTTTCCATATTTTTCCGTTACATAATCAATGACTTCCTGCCGGCGTTCAACACAAAAGTCAATATCGATATCGGGCATCGTAACACGTTCTTTATTCAAAAATCGTTCAAAGATCAGATTATACTTGATCGGATCGACGATATCCGTGATCTGAAGCGTATATGCCACAATACTTCCGGCGGCGGATCCACGTCCCGGCCCCACCGGAATCCCGTGGTCTTTGGCATATTTAATAAAATCCCATACGATCAGGAAGTAATCGACAAATCCCATACTGGAAATGGTATCCAGTTCATAATCCAGGCGCTCCTGAAGCATCTGCATATCGTACCCGCTGTCATGGTATTTGCGTTCCAGTCCCTCCTGGCACAACTTCCGCAGGTAACTCTCCGACGTATAGCCTTCCGGCACCTGAAAATGAGGCAGTTTGTAATGTCCAAATTCAATCGTCACATTGCAGCGTTCCGCGATCTTATGTGTATTGGTGATCGCTTCCGGCGCATACGGGAACAATTCCGCCATCTCTTCGGGCGATTTCAGATAATACTGTCCGCCGTCATACCGCATACGGTTCTCGTCCGTCACCTTTTTCCCGGTCTGGATGCACAAAAGGATATCATGCGCCTCCTGGTCGGTGTCATAGATATAATGAAGATCGTTGGTCGCCACGAGGTCAATGCCTGTCTCATCGTGCATACGCAAAAGCCCCTGATTGACGATCTGCTGTGGCTGCAGTCCATGATCCTGTAATTCGAGAAAGAAATTTCCTTTTCCAAATATTTCCTGTAACCGAAGTGCCTCTTCTTTTGCCTCTTCATACAATCCCTTTACAAGCCGGGTCGCCACCGCACCGGCAAGACACGCGCTGAGCGCAATGATCCCCTCATGGTAGCGTTCAAGCACTTCGTAGTCCACGCGGGGTTTATAATAAAATCCTTCGGTAAAACCGCGGGAAACAATTTTCATCAGATTATGATATCCCTTGTCGTTTTCGGCAAGAAGCACCAGATGGTTGTAGCGTTCCTCTCCCTGTCCGATCTCGCGGTCAAACCGGGAACCGGGTGCGACATACACTTCACAGCCGATGATCGGTTTGATCCCGGCTTTCAGGGCAGCACGGTAAAAGTCCACCACGCCGTACATGACACCGTGGTCGGTGATCGCGATACTGTCCATCCCTAACTCTTTTGTCCGCGCCACAAGCTCATCGATCTTACTGGCACCGTCAAGCAGACTGTATTCCGTATGAACATGCAAATGTGTAAATGGAACCTTTGACATGCTTTCCCTCCATTCTCCTCAATAATAGTAATAGCCCCTTCTCCGATCGGGGAAGAGGCTGCTTTCGTCTCTATTTACTTCCGTGAAGATAATTTTCTATGCTTTCGGCTGCTGCCGTCTCATCTTCACCTTCAATATTCACTTCGATGTTCTGTCCCGGTGTCAAACCAATCGCCATCATTCCCATGATGCTCTTGGCATTTACCATTTTGTCCTCTTTTTTAATATTGATCTTGCTCTTAAACTGACTGGCTAACTGCACCAGCATGGCGATCAAATGTGCCCCATTATCCGATACCTGAACTTCGATGTCTTTCACAATCATTTTAACTTTATCCTCCTGGCTGTCTTATTGACGTTGTCTTAAATCTTCTGCGATCCCGCTCAATTTGCGAAGCCGGTGGTTGACACCGGACTTTCCGATCGGTGGATCTAACATTTCTCCGAGTTCCTTTAGCGGTACTTCGGCATACTCCAGCCGAAGTCTGGCAATTTCTGCCAATCCCTTCGGAAGGGTTCCAAAACCAATTGTTTC
>DJNB01000148.1 GCA_002435545.1 Lachnoclostridium sp. UBA6475 | reverse complement strand
TGCCACCGACAATCTGCTTTACCTTTCCATTATGAATGTCGATACATGGTCGAAATTTCATCTGTCCGTCTCCTATAAACCAAGGATTGCTTTTACCGTTTTTTCCATTTCCGATTTGTCGCATACCCTGTCATGCAAGATCGGAGCCGTACGGATCTCCTCAATCGCCTGCGGTACTTTTACACCGGAAAGTTTATTTAATTCATCCACGAGTTCAAAGTCTGTCATGCTGTCATATTTTTCATCAATCGAATCCATGACACTTCTTGTAAATTTGTATGGGCTTGCTGTCGATGCGATCACAGTCTTTACGCCGGTTTTCGCTGCTTTCTGATAATACACATTGCTTGCTACTGCGGTGTGTGTATCCATAATATAGCCGGTCTTATCATAAACTTCTTTGATCGTTGCATGTGTCTCGTCCTCGGAAGCAAATCCACCGACAAAATCTGCCAGTTTTTCTTTCATTTCCGGCGTGATGCTGTACTCGCCTTTTGTCGTCAAAGCGTCCATAAAGGCTTTTGTCTGTGCTGCGTCTTCGCCCGTAATACGGTAGATCAGACGCTCCAGATTGCTGGAGATCAAGATGTCCATTGATGGAGATGTCGTAAGGATAAACTCTCTCTTACGGTCATATGTACCAGTCTGGAAGAAGTCAAACAATACTTTATTTTCATTGGAAGCGCAATACAATGTTTCGATCGGAACTCCCATATTTTTGGCATAATAGGCTGCAAGAATGTTACCAAAGTTTCCGGTTGGAACGACAACGTTCATCTTCTCTCCGGCTTTCAGTTCACCCTGACGGAGAAGCTGGCCGTAAGCATAGACATAATATACAATCTGTGGGACGAGTCGTCCGATATTGATCGAGTTTGCGGAAGAGAACTGATATCCTGCCGCATCCATCTCTTTGGCAAGTTCCTTGGAATTAAACATCTGTTTTACACCGGTCTGGGCATCATCGAAGTTTCCGACAATTCCGACTACATTGGTATTTTTTCCCTTTTGTGTCAGCATCTGTTTTTCCTGGATCGGACTTACTCCGTTTTTCGGATAAAATACGATAATGCTTGTACCTTCTACATCTGCAAATCCGGCAAGTGCGGCTTTTCCTGTATCTCCGGAAGTCGCTGTCAAAATGACAATTTCATTTTTTACTCCGTTTTTCTTTGCGGATGTTGTCATCAGATATGGCAGGATCGACAATGCCATATCCTTAAACGCAATGGTCTTTCCGTGGAACAATTCCAGATAGAATGCACCGTCTTTTTTTACCAATGGTGCGATTTCTTTCGTATCAAATTTATCGTCATAAGCACCATGAATACAATGAAGCAGTTCTTCCTTGGTAAAATCTGACAAATACAGTTTCATTACCTCATATGCTGTTTCCTGATAAGTAAGTCCTGCCAGTTTCTCCAATTCTACATCCAGTGCAGGAATCGAATCCGGCACAAACAAACCGCCGTCGTCTGCCAGACCTTTCAAGATTGCCTGGGAAGCGGTCACTTTTTCACTGTTGCTTCTTGTACTTTTGTACATGATACTCATAATATTCCTCCATTTCTGCGTACGCTACGGCACGCATTGCATTTTACACAAACTAATTGCTTTCTCATTGTAACATTTTTTTTATTCTTTTACAATAACTTTCTATTTGAAAAATTCATGGCAGCCATGCTGTGCGACTTTTGTGAGATCCCGGTCAAACCATGCCACATTTTTCGGGTCGGATGCGCTCCGGCACATAAAGTACAATGCCCCTTTCGAGAGGTCTTTTCCCGCCAGCGCCTGTTTTACTGCCTTCTTTGTCTTGTCCGAAACGGTCACGCGGTAATATCTTCCATTGGAAACCGGCGAAAACTGGTATCTTCCCGCGCGGTTGGCAAATACTACTCCCTTTACCGTATCCGGAAAATGTCGGGAGTGGACGCGGTTTAAGATGACATTTGCCACGAGAATCCGGCCTTCCAGATCCTGATCTCCTGCCTCCGCTTCGACAATCCGCTCTAAGATCTGCCGTTCTTCCCGCCGTCTTTCTTCTTCGCGGCGTTTGCGTTCCTGACGTCTGCGCTCTTTTGCTTCGCGTTCCCGCTGTCTTTCCTCCTGCTGCTCTTCTTCCGCAGCATACGCAGCTTCCTGCTCCGAATACCGGCGCGTCTGCGTATCACACCAGCACTTGGCAGCCTCTTGTCTTGCCTGGACTTCCCGGACTGCGGACTGGTTCTCCTGCGTCACCTCGTCCTGTAACACAATGGCTTCCGTCGTCTCCGGTGTTTTTTCCGGTAAATTTTTCCATGCTCCTGATATGAAGATGACAGCTGCAGCTCCCAAACTTATTCCATATAACTTTATTTTTTGAATCATTGCACATACTCCTTTCATAGTCTAGAGTATATGCATTTTTTGCAAACTTATTACAAAAGTATTACAAATTTTTCACTTTAAAATTACGCTCGGCAGCGCGGCGCTGGTCTTTCTTCGCGATATCTTCGCGTTTGTCATACAGTTTTTTACCTTTGGCAAGCGCAATCTCCACTTTGATCAGACTTCCTTTAAAATATACCTGGAGCGGAACCAGGGTATATCCTTTTTGTGACATTTTGCCGATCATCTTACGGATTTCGCTGCGGTGCAGTAAAAGTTTCCGCACACGAAGCGGATCTTTATTGAAAATATTTCCTTTTTCATAAGGACTCACATGCATTCCGTAGATAAATACTTCTCCTTTTTCCACTCGGATAAAAGATTCTTTGATGCTACAATGTCCCATCCGCATGGACTTTACTTCCGTTCCATGCAGTTCGATCCCGGCTTCGTATTTTTCTTCTATAAAATAATCATGCCACGCTTTTTTATTATTTGCGATTAATCGAATACTTTCTTTACTCATCTTCTTCCCTCATTTCCATATTTTCCGGCAAAAAATCAATGGTTCGCAGATTTTTGTCTGCACGCACGACCCGGACACGCATTTTCTGCCCCAGACGGTACTCTTTGGCGATGTAGGTGCCGACAACGCGGTAATTGACGGCATCGTATTCGTATACATCGTCGGTAAGGTCTGCGAGACGGATCATTCCTTCAATCGTATTGGGCAGTTCCACATAAATGCCCCACGATGTCACACCACTGATCACACCTTCATAACATTCTCCAATCTTAGACTGCATAAATTCTGCCTTCTTCATCTTATCCACTTCACGTTCGGCATCGTCTGCCCGTCGTTCCAGGCTGCTGCAGGATTTTGCCACTCCCGAAAGGATCTCCTGATAGTGCGCCTGTCGTTTTTCCGAAAGTCCTTTTTTGAAACTTTCTTTTAAAATACGATGAATCTGGAGATCCGGATATCTTCGGATCGGCGAAGTAAAATGACAGTAATATTTGGTTGCCAGACCAAAATGGCCTTCGTTTTCCGGTTCGTATTTGGCACGTTTCATCGCGCGCAGGGTGAGCCGGCTCAAAAACGTCTCTTCCTCCGTCCCCTCGATACTCTCCATCAGTTTCTGGATTTCCCTCGGATGCACTTCCTGCTGTCCCACTTTTAACGTATGGGAAAAACTGTGCGCCAAGACTGCCAGTTCACGCACTTTTTCCAAATCCGGATATTCGTGGGTACGGTATAAAAATGGAAGTTCTTTCCAAAAGCTGTCCTCGGCAACCACCTTATTGGCCGCAAGCATAAATTCCTCTATGATCTTCGTAGCAAAATTGCGGTCATACGGCACGATATCAACCGGATGTCCTTCTTCGTCAAGGATCAGTTTGCACTCCGGGAAATCAAAATCGATCGATCCCTGTTTTTTCCGCTCTGTCCGCAGGATCGCCGCCAGTTCTTTCATCTGTTCAAACATTGGCACAAAGGCCTCATACTCTGCCATCGTCTTTTCGTCATGATCGGTCACGATGGCATTGACATCGGTATAACTCATACGGCGGTCTACGCAGATCACCGATTCTCCGATCCGGTAGTCCTTGATATGACCTTTCGCATCGTAGTGGATGATACAGCTGAGTGTAAGCCGGTCTACCCCCTGGTTTAATGAACAGATCCCATTGGACAGCTTTCGCGGGAGCATCGGGATAACGCGGTCAGCAAGATACACACTCGTTCCGCGGCTGAGTGCCTCTTTGTCAAGCGGCGAACCTTCTTTTACATAATGACTGACATCGGCAATATGCACGCCGAGTTCATACCCGCCGTTTTCCTCTTTGTGCAGGGTGATCGCATCATCGAGATCTTTGGCATCTTCGCCATCGATCGTGACCGTCATCCGGTCGCGCAGATCCATTCGCCCCGCAATATCCGCAGAATCCACTTTCTCCGGAATATGCGGAAGTTCCCGCAGCACTTCTTCCGGAAATTCTTCCGGTATGCCATAGCCGCGCACAATGGATAAAATATCAATTCCCGGATCGTCCGCATGTCCCAGAATTTCTGTCACTACCCCTTCCGGGCTTTTTTCTTCATTTCCAAAATCTGTAATTTCTACGACAACTTTTTCGCCGGTTTCTGCTTCCTTTGTCTTTCCCTTCGGGATATAAACGTCGCTCGTAAATTTTTCACGGTCTACCACGACAAAACCATAATGTTTATTTCGCATGAACGTACCGACAACGGTTGTATTGGCACGTTTTAAGATGCGGATGATCTGTCCTTCTTTGCGCTTTCCATTCTTCGAATCCTTATAGATCTGCACCATAACCTCATCGCCATCGTAGGCATTGGAGCAGCCGGACTCCGGAATAAAAATATCGTCGGGCTGGCCTTCCACCCGCACAAATCCAAATCCCTTTGACGT
>DJNB01000195.1 GCA_002435545.1 Lachnoclostridium sp. UBA6475 | reverse complement strand
CCGGCATGACTTCTTCCGGCAACCCTGTCATGCCATACGCCTCTTTTCTCCTCTCCGGCACGACTTCATGCCCCTCGTCCCCTGTCACGCATCCACGCTGCTCCATCCTCAAAGTAAAATTTAGAGTCAAAAAAAGCCTGCCACACATCGTATGACAAGCTTCTTTCTTACTTTTCTGCCTTTTTGGAATATTTATTGAGAATCAGATCCATCATTTTTTCACTTGGTTCAAACTCAATAACCTGTTTTTCTTCTTTGCCCTCTGACCGTACAACCACGCCATATGTCTTGGCATCCGGCTGCAGAGAATAGAATTTCTTTGCCTGCAAATGACGATACCCTGCCATGCGCTCCGAATCCATCGGTGCGATCAAATCGGCATTATCCAGATCAATCCGAAGAACCGTTTTCCTTTTATCTTCGCCCTGGATCATATCAAAATCAATCTGCCCGTCACAGTAAACATATTCCCACGTAATATGAAATCTCGGCCAGAACCATATCATGGCAAATACGGCTACCACGTCTAACAAAAACAGAAGCCGGATTTTCAATCCAATCACAAAGATAAGTACCACACCAAAAATCATCATAACTTTTAATGCAATATCTTTTCCCGTCGTTTTTTGTTTTACACTATGTTCTGCATATGCTTGTTCCATGTTTTCCTCCTGTTTTCGTTCTATAACCTCACGCTGCCACGCCCCTCCGGGCGTGCCCACGCTCCCGCGCTTCTTCGCGTATCTCATCTTTTTAGCTCTACGCTTCCACGCCCCTCCGGGCGTGCCCGCGCTCCCGCGCTTCTCCGCGGCTTATCCGCGTATCGCTAAACCATCCGTTCAAATCAAATGCCCACCTTTCGGTGGGCGCTTGATTTGCTTGCGGATGGTTTACATCATGCCCATGCCTGGGGCACCACCTGCCGGCATAGCCGGTGTATCTTCTTTAATATTAGCAACTACGGACTCTGTTGTCAAGAGGGTAGATGCTACGCTGGTTGCATTCTGCAATGCGCTTCTTGTCACCTTCGCAGGATCAAGAATTCCATTGTCAACCATGTTTACATACTGCTCTGTGTAAGCATTGAAACCGAATCCCGGTTTTCCTTCTTTTACTTTATCAATGATAACGGATCCTTCCAGACCTGCATTTTCTGCGATACGGCGAAGAGGAGCTTCGAGAGCTTTCAGGATGATATTGGCACCTGTCTTCTCGTCGCCTTCCAGCTCTGCTGCCATCTTAGCAACTTCTTTGGATGCGTGGATATAAGCAGAACCACCACCTGCGATAATTCCTTCTTCTACGGCTGCTCTTGTCGCTGCCAAAGCATCTTCCATACGAAGTTTTGCTTCCTGCATCTCGGTCTCTGTTGCAGCACCAACGCGGACAACAGCAACACCGCCTGCCAGTTTTGCAAGTCTCTCCTGAAGTTTTTCTTTATCAAATTCAGAAGTTGTCTCTTCGATCTGTGTACGGATCTGGGATACACGAGCTTCAATCTCTGCTTTGTCGCCCTCGCCGTCTACGATGATCGTATTTTCTTTCTGGACTTTAACGGATTTTGCACGTCCTAACTGATCCATTGTTGTGTCTTTCAGATCAAGGCCAAGTTCTTCGGTAATTACCTGACCGCCGGTAAGGATTGCGATATCTTTGAGCATTTCTTTTCTGCGGTCGCCATAACCAGGTGCTTTTACAGCTACTACCTGGAAGGTACCACGCAGTTTGTTCAATACGAGTGTGCTGAGTGCTTCGCCCTCTACATCTTCTGCGATGATGAGAAGTTTGGCACTGGACTGTACGATCTGCTCCAGCAGAGGAAGGATTTCCTGAATGTTGGAAATCTTCTTGTCTGTGATCAAAATGTATGGATTTTCCAGATTTGCTTCCATCTTATCCATATCGGTTGCCATATATGCGGACAGATAACCACGGTCAAACTGCATACCTTCAACCAGGTCAAGTTCTGTCTTCATTGTCTTAGATTCTTCGATTGTGATAACGCCGTCATTGGAAACTTTTTCCATTGCGTCAGCGACCATCTCGCCGACCTGCTCGTCGCCTGCGGAAATTGCTGCGACCTTAGCAATCTGCTCTTTTCCGGAAAGAGTCTCACTCATCGATTTGATTGCCTCTACTGCGCAGTCTGTCGCTTTCTTCATACCTTTACGAAGAACGATTGGGTTTGCACCGGCAGCAAGGTTTTTCATACCTTCGTTGATCATTGCCTGTGCAAGAACGGTAGCGGTTGTTGTACCATCTCCGGCTACATCATTTGTCTTTGTTGCAACTTCTTTTACAAGCTGTGCTCCCATATTTTCAAAAGCATCTTCCAACTCAATCTCTTTTGCAATTGTCACACCATCGTTTGTGATGAGTGGTGCACCAAAGGATTTATCCAATACAACGTTACGTCCTTTTGGTCCCAGCGTAACACGTACGGTATCTGCTAATTTATTTACACCTGTTTCCAGTGCTTTTCTGGCATCTACGCCAAACTTAATTTCTTTTGCCATGATTAAGACCTCCAATTAAATTATTATAACATTCTAATGATCTGCAAATTTTTACGATCTGCAAACTGTCTCGCAGTAAGTGATATCTCTTAGTCTTCCACAATTGCTGCGATATCGCTCTGGCGAACGATCACATATTCTTTCTCTTCCAATTTTACATCGGTTCCTGCATATTTAGAATAAATCACTTTATCGCCGACTTTTACTTCCATTTTAACTTCTTTTCCATCTACAAGACCACCTGGTCCAACCGCTACGACTTCAGCCTGCTGTGGTTTTTCCTGTGCCTGACCCGGAAGAACGATACCGGATTTTGTAGTTTCTTCTGCTTCTAACTGCTGCAATACAACTCTGTCACCTAAAGGTACTAATTTCATTTCTATTTCCTCCAATCATGATCATTTCGCTTTATTTGTTAGCACTCTCTTTTGCCGAGTGCTAACGATTGATTTAATAATAGTCATTTCTGTTGTTTTTTGCAAGTCGTACGCCTATGAATTTTTCTCCATTTTATTAGTTTTTCACAATTTATCTCTTTTATCCTCTTTTTTTCTTACTTTTTTGCTTTCTTTTTCTCTTTATGCTATACTATTTCGTAAAAGAACACCCGGAGGTAGCTATGAAAGAACAATTATACACGATTCCCGTAAATGACATCTTTGACAAACCTTGTGAATGTCCCGTGTGCGCGATGAAATTAAAACTGGAAAATGACGCGGTCGCCTTTGCGATGGGTCCCAGCTATATGGAAGATGATATCCGTCTTACCACAGACAAGATCGGATTTTGCGCCCGCCATATGCAGATGATGTACGATTTTGAAAACCGGCTTGGACTTGCTCTCATCATGGATACTCACATGAAGAATATGATAAAAGAGATTGAATTATTACAAAAAAAGGGCAGAAAAAGTGCCGGCGGATTATTTTCCAAGAAAGAAGAAACTTCACTCTTTTCCTTTACCGACAAGATCAGCCACTCCTGCTATATCTGTGACCGGATCAAAGGAGTGTATGAGCGGTACATTGCAACCATTTTCTACTTATATGAAGAAGATTCTGCTTTTGTGACAAAATTTAAAAAATCAAAGGGATTCTGTTTAGAGCACTACGGAATGCTTTTTGAAGAAGCACCAAAATATCTGCATGGCAATGTATTGGAAGATTTTACCAGTGACTTGAACCGCGTATTTTTAGAAAATTATAAGCGGATGGAAGAAGAACTGGCGTGGTTTATCGAAAAATTTGACTACCGCAATACCGACGCTCCTTGGAAAACGTCAAAAGATGCCGTTCCCCGTGCCATGACAAAGGTAAACGGCATCCTGTCAATGGATGAATAAATTCACGATCATTCCCCAAAATACACCGGCAGCCCATACAATCCCAAGGATGGAAAGATTTTCTTTCCATCTTTTGTTTGTACGGAATAAAACCAAAAGTCCAACTCCTGCTCCTACAAGCAGACCTGAGATCATTGAACCAAAATCCAGGATCCCTCCCAGATACATCTGTGTGATGAGTACCGACGCGGCACAGTTCGGGATCAATCCGACGATTGCCGCAAATACCGGTCCAAACATCGCATGGCTCGATAAAAATTCGGAAATCCGGTCTTCTCCGCCAATTTCAATCAAAAAGTTCATGACAAGAGAAAACAAAAAGATAAACAGCAATATCTTAATCGTATGTGTAAACGCAGATTTCACGATGCCGGTCTCACAATGACAATGTTCACTTTCACACATCGTATGAAAATTCTTGTATTGAATTGAATTTGGATGGAAACGCATCACAAAGTCTACAAGGAATCCGGTAAGGATTGCCGTCACAAGCTTAATTCCAAGGACTTTCAGGATAGTGCCTGCATCTACTGCTTCCGACAAAAAGATCGGCAGCATCTCGTCCGATGTTGATAAAAATACAGCCACCAGCGTTCCCATTGTAATGATCCCGCCGGAGTACAGATTCGACGCTGCAACCGAAAAACCGCATTGTGGAAAGACTCCCGCGACACCACCTGCCACAGGACCAAGTTTTCCTGCTTTCCGGATCCATGCCCTCGTCTTTGTGCTGGTCTTATGCTCCAGATACTCCATGAGCAGATAGGTCAGCAGCAAAAAAGGAAATAATTTAATGCTGTCAATCAACGCATCCATAAAAATATCAAGCCATAATTCCATTTGTCACAATCTCCATTCTAACCGAAATAAGTTTCTTCTTACTCTTCTTTCTGCAGCACTTCTTTTAATGCCAATGCCTTATCTTTAATCCTGCGGTTGGCATCTTTTGCCACAAGAACTTTGGATACCCATCGTTTTGCTTCCTCAACATCTCCAATACGGCGTGCGAGTTCTGCCACCATATACATCACGGTATATTCGTCCATACCGCACATTGGGAAATTTTCTTTCGAAAAAGCTGAGACAAAACCTTCGTGGGCATTTTTCAAAAATTCTTTTTCCTCTGCCAAAAGCGCAGCCACTTCTTCTTTTTTATAATCGCCCTGCATCATCTCTTCGCGCTTTCCGCGGAAAAGCCAGGCAATCTTAAGACAGGTGTACGCTCTTTCGCTCGTTTTTCCATGTTTTACGATTGTATTGAGAAGTGCCATCTTATGACGGGTGATCGCCTCATCATACGTATACACTTTCTCCCCTTCCGGTACATAACGATATGTAGCGGAAATTTTTTCACGGATCATCTTCGCCTGGGAAGACATCACAAAATTAAAATAACGGTTCAGTGATGCATATCCACATTTTGGGCAGAGGATCGCATCGTATTTAAGCGGGTCAATCCCCTGATATTTCGGGCGTAAATCCGTGTCCGCAGATACTAATTTTGCTTTTCCGGTGCGAACCATCTTACTCTTAAATTCATGGTCGCAGACCGGACAGGTGTAGGTCTTGTCAAACAAAAGATCTTCTTCCTGAATCTCTTTCACCTGTGCTTTTTTGGCATCTGCATCCTGATTCTCTTTCTTTTCCTTTTCATAAACATCAACGGTCTCCTTGATGTTCAACCCAAGACTTTCCAGTCCTGCAAACAAATTACCCATAACTGCCTCCATTCTCTCCGGATTATTTGCCCGGACGATAAGAACTCTTCAAGGACACGATACGGTTAAATACCTGATGTCCTTCGGTTGTATCCTTCGTATCTACACAAAAATATCCGGTTCTCATAAATTGGAAACGGTCTCCCGGTTCTGCCTCCGCAAGTGCCGGCTCCACATAACAATTCTCTAATACTTTCAAAGAGTCCGGGTTAATGTTGACGGAACCGTCTTCATTGTAAACCCCTTTCTCTTCATCCACAAGGTTTTCATACAAACGCACTTCCGCGGTCACAGCCGTCGGTGCAGCTACCCAGTGGATCGTTCCTTTTACTTTTCTTCCGGTAAATCCGGAACCACTCTTTGTCTCCGGATCATACGTACAATGAATCTCTGTTACCTTTCCATTTTCGTCGGTGACATAATCCTGACAGGTGACAAAATAAGCACTCATCAGACGCACTTCATTTCCGGGGAACAGGCGGAAATATTTACGAGGAGGCTCGATCATAAAGTCGTCTCGCTCGATGTAAAGTTCTCTGGCAAATGGCACTTTTCTCGTACCCATCTCCGGATTTTCCTGATTGTTCGGTACATCCAGGTATTCTACCTGTCCTTCCGGATAATTGGTGATCACCAGTTTGATCGGATCTAAGATCGCCATCATACGAGGCTGCGTCATCTTCAGATCTTCGCGGATACAATACTCAAGCATCGCATAATCTACCGAACTATTGCTCTTTGATACGCCGGCAAGTTCCATAAACTTACGGATGGATGAAGCGGTAAATCCACGGCGGCGAAGTGCTGTGATGGAGACAAGACGAGGGTCATCCCATCCGTCTACCACGCCATCTTCTACCAGTTTCTTAATATATCGTTTTCCGGTGATTACATTGGTCAGGTACATCTTGGCAAATTCGATCTGACGAGGCGGTACTTCAAACTCACATTCACGTACAACCCAGTCGTACAACGGGCGGTGATCCTCAAATTCCAGCGTACAGATCGAATGGCTGATGCCTTCTACCGCATCCTCGATCGGGTGCGCAAAATCATACATCGGATAGATGCACCACTTGTCACCGGTATTGTGATGTGTCATACGTGCAATACGATAGATCACCGGATCCCGCAT
>DJNB01000029.1 GCA_002435545.1 Lachnoclostridium sp. UBA6475 | reverse complement strand
CGGATATTTGCAGTTTTCACTATTCCAGCCGACAAACCCAATATGTTCCGACAATCCAAAACCGTCAAATGCCCCATTGTCCACTTGATGATATTCCTGCACGATCGTTTCATCTTTCTCAAGGCATTTTGCAACTTCATCCGCAAGATCATTTGCGCCGATGCGGTTTTGAGAAGCATAGAGGGCATTTCGCCCCGCCAATATCCACATTTTCATAAGGTTGGCCGTGCCGCAGGCCGGATAATAGATCAACGATTCAAATGCACCCTGCCATTCCTGCGGACACTTTCGCCGTCCCTCTTCGCAGACTGCCAGTATTTTTTCTGAGACTTCGAGCACTTCTTCGGCTTCGCCAAAATGCAGGGGATGGTACACTTTTTCATTCATGACTTCGTGCTTCCTGCGTGCTAAAAGCCGGTTGTAGTCCCATACAACTTCTTCCAATTTTTGTAAAACGCTTTCTTCAAAAAGGCTGCCAAACTGTGTGCGGATCCATTTTTTGGTATATTGTTTTGTGATTGCGGCATCCCGTCCTCCCCATTTTTGGATATCGTACGCCAGATCCAGGAAAAAGGACAAGCCGTATTCCTGCGTCGCCAGATCTCCCACATTGGCTACCCAGATGTCTCTAACACCGTATTCGTAGGCCGCCGTCATCTGTTCCCAGACTTTGGGAAGGTACGTGGATCCGATCCACTCAAATGCCATCGGGCCGCCATGCATATCCATGTGGTAATACATGCCGTATCCACCTTTGTGACCGCGCATTTCTTTCGTCGGAAGTGTCCTCGCCGCGCCCTGGTTATTGTCACTGAGCATGATCGTCACGCCATCCAGTTCCGGCTCATGCAGCAATCCTTCCGTCCCATTTCCACCGTAGAAAAATTCTTCCACTTCCGTAAAAAGTACCATGACACGTGGCACTTTCGTAAGATCGCTGTTTACATTTTCGCGGATCAGCCTGTTCTGCGTCCGAAGGACATTACGAAGCAGCTTTACATTTTCCTCCACCGTGCTTTCTTTTCCTAAGATTGCGGTATCATTTTCGCCCCGCATTCCCATCGTAATAACATTTTCAAACGAAGCATTTCTCTTTAAACCATCCTCCCAGAATTTGGAAATCCCTTTTTTGTTTTCGAGAAAACTCCACGCATCCCCATATGGGGAATCTTTTCCGCGCATCATGCCATATTCCGCGCCGGCACGCATACAGGGTTCGTGATGTGACGTCCCCATCACCACGCCCATATCATCTGCCAGCTGCGCACTGGCAAGACCCGGACCATCCAGGCTGAAATTCGACGCCCACATCGCCGGCCATAGATAATTTCCTTTCAACCGGAGCAGCAATTCGAAAATCTGCGCATAACATTTCGCATTGATCCCTCCAAAATGTTTGTCCGCCCAGGTGCCAAATGCCGGCCATTCGTCATTGATAAAAAAGCCGCGGTATCTCACCGATGGTTCCTTCGTCGTTACATTTGCCGATTCATCCAGCACGATCGTATCCCGTTTTGCCGGCCATACATGATTCCACCGGATCAGCGGCGAGACGCCGAGTAGTTCCGACAAATGATATAATCCGTAGATCGTTCCCCGCTTATCACTTCCAACGATAACGATGGCGTTCTCCACTTGCGGAAACACATTTTTCACGATCTGGAACTGGTACACTTCCCATTTGCCACGCACTTTTTCAAGGTTCAGCGCGCCCTGCTTTTCCAGTTCATTGATCCATCTGCTTTTTCCAATCGTCCCATAGATAACCGCTGTCTCTGTAGATCGATCTAACGCCTCCAGCCTCTGTGGTTTCTTCCCGAAAATGTAACGCATATCCCGGCGCACGCTGTCTGCCGCTATATGTGCCCCCTTCCATTCGTCCTTTTCGCCGTAAAAAACAATATTTTTGTCGATAATTATCTGAGTCATAATACCTTCTCCCTGCTTATCTTTTTCTAATTTTGTATGACTGCTTCTCCCTATCAAACTTACCAAAAAAAGCACAAAAATGCAATAGTTTTACACAATTTGTACTAACAAAAAACAAAGTTCTCACTATGGTAAAAATAGCGGGAACTTTGCTCACTTTTTATTAACTATTATCCGGCAACAATTCTATTCTTTCCACGTACTCCCAGCGCATTTAAGAGTTTTTTATAACTCTTATACTTTTTCTTTGGCACTTGAATTACTGTCTTTTTGCCAATACCTTGAAAGGTATTTTTTGAAATATTTTTCTTTGTCAAACTTTGCGAAAGAATGATTATCTTTTTCAGTTTTTTGCATTTTGAAAATAAATTCTTCGGAAGTTTTCTAATGTTTTTTCCTATTGTAATTGTTTTTGTTTTGCTGCACTTATTAAATGCACTTTTAGAAATCGAAGTCACCCGGTATGTTGTTCCATTTTTCACAATTTTATCCGGGATTTTGACAGTAGTTTTGTCTGCAAGCGGTTTGCAAAATTCCACTTCTGCTCCTGCCACTTTTCCATCTTTCAAACTTCCCTGTTTCGTCACCTTATATACCAGCTTTGTCTTCGTATCTTGAATGACCGCACCTTTTTTATTGACGTCTGTCTGCGCTATCGGAGAGCCGGCATTGTTGTCTGATGATTTTGCATCCGGTTGCGGCGACATTGACGGCATACTGGTGCTTCCCGGCTGTGGTGTTTCCTGCAATTTACTTTTTCGTATAATTTTCACATGCGGATCACACTCAATCTTATCCGGTTCTATTTTTTGATCCGCTCCTAAAATAATTGCATCTAACTCACTATTATCTTCACAATATATGTAACGAAGTGCATCTAACCCTTCAACATTTATTGTACCTTTCAGTTGATCATAACTCCAGGAGATTCCCACAAGCCTTCCGGTTCCACTCCAGTGATAATCAAAACTATCATCAATATCTTCCGATACCGCCGCTCCTAATTCCCTTTGCTGTTTTATAAGTTTTTGAAGGATTTCCACATCGGTTTCGTTTTTCTTTTCCCACTCTTCTTCCTGCGCTTTGATTTCCTCCAGCGTCATAATAGCCCGGTATTTCCCATCTTCTGTCGTATAACCGATTACGTAATTATTTTCGTCATAGATCAGTTCTTTCGCATTTTCATCATAATACGTATCCATACCATCTTCTGCTTCCATTTTAAACGTACTACTAATCTGTATTTCCATAAGATTTGTAGTATATGGATGATATACCAGTCTTCTTCCATCACTATTACTACATAATTCCCAATATAACCCATCTTTACCCAATCCAATTTGTTCGGCTTCTCCTCCCATACTATCCAATTCGCCATCTACTCTAAAATAAATCCTTTTATTTTTCAAATGATAAAGTTCAATCTGATGTCCGTCAATTGTATAATGATATGTTGTTGCAATTCCATTATCGATGGAAATCTCCTCTGCCTTTTCCCAATTCGGATCGGATAATTTGATATGCAGTACCGGACGTACTCCACTGCAAAATTCTGTCGGCACGTAGATTGACTCCCAGTATGCAGACCACCCCATAACGCCTTCTGAAAAAACCCGATATCCTCTCGGCGCACGCAGCCACCAATTATAAATTTCATCCTTATCCTCTTCTGCCGCAGCTTTGTCATGTGTGTTTAACGCATACGCCGTACACTCCGTTATCCTTTTCGTGTCTCCGGTGAAATCTTCTGCCATACCATACTCCGGTTTTTCCATTTCTGATTTGGAAGGAAGAAATACCTTATCTACTGTCGCTTCTCCGGCCGGGCATGCCAGACTGCTCTTTTTTTCCTCTCCTTCATTTTCATTTTCTGTTTCAATGACTGCCTTCTGCTCCTCGCTCGTAAATGCCTCATTATAAAATGTCTCATTCAGCCAAGTACGCAGATAACAGTCTTTCCATGTCTCCAGTTCGTCCTCTTCTACTTCGCCATTTCCATTTTTATCGTTCCAGCCTTTCGTACTATACGGTTTCGATTCAATGATCTTGTCGGACAAAAGATAAACATCATCTCCATTAACAGACAAGACCCGCCATTTTAACGGTGTTTTTTCATCATTTTGATCTGCCACACCATCTTTATCGGTATCTTCCTGCCAATATTTACCAAAATATACGCAATCCCATGTTGTTGTCCCATTCTCATCTATGGCCGGGTTATGAAGCACCCGGTCTTCCGCTGCTTTCACATCACCGCTGCCCTGCTGGATTCCCAGCAGCAATGCCGTTGTCATCACAAGCCCGGCAGCTATTTTGGTAAGATTTTTTCTTTTCACGTTTGTATCCTCCTAATTTCTTTATTTTTTACATAGTATCACATTGAGTTGTATTTTGCAACCATTTCAAATTCTATTTTATATTTCCAATGAAATGTAAAATAATACTCAAAAGGAGGTACTTCAAATGGATGTTATACAAAAAATCAAACAGCTTACCGCCGAGCGCGGCTGGAGTGAATATCGACTTGTAAAGGAATCGGGCATCCCGGCTTCTACGATTGCTAATATTTTCCACAGAGATACCACCCCCAGCATTTGCACATTAGAAGCCCTTTGTGACACATTTGGAATTACGCTAAGTCAGTTTTTCAGTGAAGGAACAACCATTTCCCTTTCTCCGGATCAGGAAGTTTTATTAAAATACTGGAGTTTTCTTTCTCCCAGGCAGCAGCAAATATTGCTGGAGCTGCTAAAAACGATGTAAGGCTGCATTAAAAATATAAACATTTTCACTTTATTTTCTTAAAAAAATAAATTTGTTATTGAAAAAAATTTACTTTCTTCGTATAATAGAGGGTGGATAAAAACGTTAATACTACTTACCATACAGGAGGTTATCATGGAAAGTTACCAGAACTTAAGTAAAGAGCAGCTGCTCGCACTCAAATCCGAGTTAGAAGCCAGCTACGAAGAAAAGAAGGCATTGAATCTGCAGTTGGACATGTCTCGTGGAAAGCCTAGTCCAAGCCAGCTTGATGTATCCCTTGGTTTGATGGATGCACTGAATTCAGACTCTGTACTGAAATCCGAAGACGGTACAGACTGCCGAAATTACGGTGTATTGGATGGGATTCCGGAAGCGAAAAAGCTGATGGCGGACATGATGGGAACCACCGCAGACCATGTTATTATCTTTGGAAATGCCAGTCTTACGATTATGTACGATTCGATTTCCCGCTCTTACACTCACGGAGTTTTGGGCAGCACTCCATGGTGTAAATTAGACAAGGTCAAATTCCTTTGCCCGGTTCCCGGATACGACAGACATTTCGCAATCACCGAACGTTTTGGTGTGGAAATGATCAACGTTCCGATGACGCAGGACGGTCCGGACATGGACATGGTAGAGGAACTCGTGGCAAATGACGACAGTATCAAGGGAATCTGGTGTGTTCCAAAATATTCCAATCCTCAGGGTTACTGCTACAGCGCTGAGACGGTTCGCCGTTTTGCGAATCTGAAACCGGCAGCAAATGATTTCCGTATCTACTGGGACAATGCGTATGTCATTCATCATTTGTACGAGGACAATCAGGTTGAGATTCCGGATATCATCAGCGAGTGCGAAAAAGCCGGCAATCCAAACCTTGTATACGAATTTGCTTCTACTTCAAAAGTAAGTTTCCCTGGTTCCGGTATCGCTGCAATGGCTGCTTCCGCGGAAAACCTTGCCGATGTCAAGAAACAGATGACCATTCAGACAATCGGTTATGACAAACTGAATCAGCTCCGCCATGTGGCTTATTTCAAAAACATTGACGGCTTGAAAGCGCATATGAAAAAACATGCCGATGCGATGCGTCCAAAATTCGAGGCCGTTTTGAAAGTGCTTGATGAAGAGCTTACCGGTGCTGAGATCGGAAGCTGGGTAAAACCTCTCGGCGGTTATTTCATTTCCTTTGATGCGATGGAAGGATGTGCCAAAAAGATCGTTGCCAAATGTAAAGAAGCCGGTGTTATCCTGACAAATGCCGGTGCCACATTCCCATATGGCAAGGATCCGAAAGATAGCAATATCCGTATTGCTCCATCGTTCCCTACACCGGAAGAAATGGCTGCTGCCACGGATCTGTTTGTACTCTGTGTCAAACTTGTCAGTGTGGAAAAATTGTTAGAAAATAAATAATTGAGAACATAATTCAGGCTGTCACAAACGTGGCAGCCTTTTTACCATTTATTGGAAATGTTCTTAATCTTCAAATGGCCGGATCCGATATCTTACGCCCAGAGAATCACAGATTTTCTGGCATTCCTGCTCTTCTTCTTTCGTAATCGTCGTTTCCACCGTTGTCATGACAACTTCCGGGACATACTGTGTCGCTTCTTTTGCAAAATCAAGCATTGCCTGAAAAGATCCGATACCGAATTTGTTACGCGTCAATTTGAAATATTCCTCTGCGTTTGGCGTATTCAAACTGATTGATACGGTATCAATTTTGCCTTTCAATAGCGGCGTAATATCTTTTCCGTGAATCAGACTGCCCAGTCCATTCGTATTGATGCGGATTTTCTTACCAAATTTCTTTTTGGCAAATTCTGCCACTTCCAGCAAGGCATCCAGCCGTTCTGTCGGCTCGCCAAAACCACAAAACACAACATCTTTGTATGTGTCCGGTGGAAATTTATCAAATTCTTTTTCCACTTCCTCCACCGTCGGCTCGCGCTCCAGCCACAGACTTCCGGATTCTTGAATCTCTTCGTGCGTCTGGCGCAGACAGAATGTGCATGCACAAGGACATTTATTCGTAAGATTTACATACAGATTCCCGTATGCCGGATATAAAATCGTCATCATAATAATTGCCTCTTTTCTCCTACATAGATTTCATCAAATTTACCATCTCAATAGCTGTAGTAGCTGCGTCGTAGCCTTTGTTTCCGGCTTTTGTACCGGCACGCTCTACCGCCTGCTCGATATTGTCTGTGGTAAGGACACCAAAGATCGTAGGTACGCCGGTGTTCAGACCAACCGTCGCAATTCCTTTGCTCACTTCTGCACAAACATAATCATAATGTGATGTGGAACCTTTGATCACGGCACCCAGACAGATGACGGCGTCGTATTTTCCAGATTCTGCCATCTTTTGTGCTGTCATCGGGATTTCAAATGCGCCCGGCACCCAGGCAAGATCCACATTGTTCTCGGTATCTACTTCATGACGGCGAAGCGCGTCTTCTGCTCCTCCGACAAGTTTGGATACGATAAATTCATTGAAACGTGCTGCCACGATTCCAATTTTCATTCCTGTTCCTACTACATTTCCTTCTAATACTCTCATGATTTTTCCTCCATTCTCGCCTTATTTTGGCTTTTTATAATTTGTCATATGCTGCATTTTTTCCTGCTTCGTAAGCAAATATTTGAAATCCTCCCGTTTGGGTACCGTCTTTTATTCCGGCTTTTTATAATTTGTCATATGCTGCATTTTTTCCTGTTTCGTAAGCAAATATTTGAAATCCTCCCGTTTGGGAGCGATCTGAATCGGGACACGCTCGACGATATGAATGCCATAGCCGTTCAGCCCCGCGATTTTCGTCGGGTTATTAGTCAGCAGGCGAAGTTCCCGTACACCGAGGTCATACAAAATCTGCGCTCCGGTTCCATACTCGCGAAGATCCGGTGCAAAACCGAGTTTTACATTGGCTTCGACGGTATCGTACCCCTGCTCCTGCAATTCATACGCTTTCAATTTGTTGATCAAACCGATGCCACGACCCTCCTGACGCATGTAGAGAAGTACCCCGCGTCCTTCTTGGGCAATCATTTTCAGCGCATTTTCCAGCTGTTCGCCGCAGTCACAACGGTTTGAGCCGAAGACATCGCCGGTCAGACACTCCGAATGCACACGGCAAAGTACCGGTTTTCCGTCTGTAATATCGCCCATCGTAAGAGCGACATGATGCTCGCCATTTAATTTATTGACATAACCGTGAATGCGGAATTCTCCGTATTTCGTCGGAAGTTTTGCATTGGCTTTTTCCTCTACCAAAAGTTCATGCTCCAGACGACGTTTGATGATCTCCTCCACCGTAATGACCGTATAACCATGTTCTTTGGCAAATTCCAGCAGTTCTGTCGTACGCATCATCGTACCGTCTTCGCGCATGATCTCACAGCAAAGTCCGCACTCTTTCAGTCCGGCAAGTCTCATAAGATCTACCGTCGCCTCCGTGTGGCCGGCACGTTTCAACACACCGCCTTCGCGCGCCTGCAGCGGAAACATATGACCCGGTCTGCGGAAATCCTCCGGTTTGGCGCCGTCTTCCACGGTTTTCATCGCCGTAAGGGATCTCTCAAATGCGGAAATTCCGGTTGTTGTATCGACATGGTCGATGGACACGGTAAATGCGGTCGTGTGGTTATCCGTATTGACTTCCACCATTTGTTCCAATCCCAGTTTTTTACAATATTCTGCACTCATCGGCATACAGATCAAACCTTT
>DJNB01000125.1:5828-11192 GCA_002435545.1 Lachnoclostridium sp. UBA6475 | reverse complement strand
CAACTATATTATAGCACCTCAGCTTCCCTCCGTATCATAGGCATAAGAAACAGCCTGGTTTCCTTCGCTGTCTTTGACGGAAATCAGTCGGGAACTGCCATCATACTCATACGACAAAGAAAGTTTGGTATCCTCCCCTGCTTTTACGGAAAAAGTGGATTTGTTCCCCTTACTGTCATAGGTATAATTCTTTACGACATCCTTATTTTTTGTCAGTTTGGTCGTTTCTTTTGTGACCTGGCCGGATACATCGCCATACACAAACTGTGTATCATCCTGTACTGCCACATCTCCATAGGCGTTGTAGCGGTAAGTATGTACGGTTTCTTTTCCGGTCTTTTTCTCCTTCGCTGTCCTCTCGGTCAGCCGGTTCTGGTTATCATATGTGTTTTTCAAAGTATTTCCGTTTTTATCTACGGTTTTCGTCAGGTTACTGTTGCAGTCGTAAGTATACGTTTCCGTTCTTCCTTCCGGGTCGGTATAAGAAACCAGACGGTTTTTCGTGTCATACACATACTTGGTTTCCCGGATGGTATCGGATTTCTTTTTCCCGGTTACCAATACGGCATACGTTTTACCGCCATAGGTAAAGGTATCCTTACCGGCATCGTCTTTGGCATTTTCAACTGCCGCTGCCGTTACCGTCAAAGGACCGGTCATACCGGTAAACTGGCGCACCTTATTGCCCTGCTCGTCATAAACATACTGGACATACTGTGCCTTTTCATTTTCCAGACTGCTTTTCACCTGAACGAGATTTCCCTGTTTATCATAAGTATACTCGATTTCTTTGTTCTTGTCACCCTCGATTTGCTCTTTTGTTTCCACAAGGTTGCCGGATTTATCATATTCGTTTACTACGGTCTGGTAACCGGCACTTCCGTCTGTCTTGTTCTGCGGAAGTTCTTCTTTGATCTTACGTCCCAAAAGGTCGTAAGTATATGCTGCCGCCACGTTCTCTTTGACACCGCGCGGACTGTATTCTTTTGTAACCTGTCCCTTACTGTCATAGACGGCTTTTGTTTTCTGGGTCTGCCAGTCGGTTTCCCCTTCTTTTCGACTCTTTGTCTCGGTTTCGGTTACATTTCCATTTTCATCGTAAGTATAAGAAACCTCTGTCTCATAAGACGGAAGCCATCTGCCATCCTGATATTTTTTCTGAATCGTGTTTTCTTTGACCGTTCTGCCAAAGTCATCATTTTCATACGTGGTAACGGTTTCCGTCTTATTTTTTCCCCGAAGATAGGTAGTCGTCTGGGAAAGGGTGCTGCCTTCGGCATCCGTTACGGTTTTTGTAATCGTTTCACTTAACACCGAATCGTTAAACTGATCGTAAAAATTGACCGGGTCAACTTCTTCGGTATAAGAAGACGGATTGATTTCTTTTTCATAACCGGTGGTAATCGTCTGTGCCTCATCTTCTTCGCCGGTTACTTCGGTCCCACTTTTACTGAATTGGAAGGAAGTGCAGTGGGCTTTATCCAGTTCTCCATTCATAAATTCGGCACTTCCAATCTCATTGCCGAGGTCGTCATAAAAGTTTTTGCTGCCGCTTAACAGTTCACTGCCTTTTCCGGTCATGTAAAAGTTTGCCACGGTTTCTCCGTTTTCATTGACAATAAATTTCTTTTCATCCGGCTCAAACGAGTATGTTTTTTCTTCCAGAAGACGGGATGTTTCTTCTTTTTCTTCGTCGACATCGTCTTCTGTCTCTTCGGTTTCGCTTCCGCCGTTGTCCTCGATGCCATACTCATAGGTGCTTTCCGTCCAGGTGCCGGCTGCCTCATCTTTGCTTATCAGCGTGTTGCCAAAGCCGTCCTGAATACTGATATTGACCCGTCCGTAAGCATCGACAGTCATGGTTTTTAAACCGTCTGCGGAGGTATATTCCTTGTCTTTCGATTCATACGCGGTTCCCACGGCACGAATGGTTTCGGTTTCCTCGCCGGTTTCCTCATCATAGGAAGTTTTGGAAGTCTGTCCGTTTTCATCGGTGTAGGAAAGCTCGTTGCCAAAAGAATCATACGTTGTCTTTTCTTCCACATAGCTCCGGTTATCGGATGGGTTTTTCGCAGAAGTAAGCGTGACCTTAGTCTGGGTCTGCTGGCCCAGTGCATTGAAGGTGTAGTCATTCTGAATGACTTCTTTTTCACCGTCCGTATCGTAGGAAGGATAAACTCTGCCCCGTGTTTCGTTGCCGTGTTCATCGTAGGTAAAATCCGTTTTGGTAAGTGTCCGGTATGCGCCGCCGTTTACACTTTTCTGCTCGGATATGCTGGCATAATCCACACCGTTTGCCGCCATCGTGCTTACCATGCGGTTTTTGATCTTTGCCCCGCTGTATGATTCCTGAGTAAGCACCGGGCAGACAAAGGCACCGTCCGAATCCGGATATGTTCCTGCCGGATATGTATAGCTTGTCGTGTAAAGGTGTTCTTTTCCCTGATTCTTTTTCTGATAAGCGGCGTTTGCTTTTTCAGTTAAAACGTTTCGGCAGCGGTCATAAGTATACCCTTGTTTTGTCGTAACTGCTTTGCCGCTCTTTCCATACGATTTGTCGGTTTCGAGTACCACAAGAGAACCATTGCCGTTATTATCATAAGAGGTTATGGTTTCTTCTTTTTCTTTGCCATAGTGAATCTCATTGGTAAGAAGTTTATTTTCATTATATACATAAAGGCTGACGTTTTTCTTGGTATCCTTTTTAAGCCTTAAAGTATCCGGGTTGATTTTGGATTTCTTATAGGTATAATCATAATACTTTTTGTTGGTTTTATATTTGTTCGGATTAAAGCTGCTGACAACCGTTACCGTGCGGAGTCCTTCATTTCCGTACTGCCAGACTTCATAAGCGGTTTTCCAGTTGCCTTTATCGTCTTTTTCCCGCTCCCTGAAATCATCATAGGAACGGAGTCCGTCGGTTCCTTTTTTCTGGAAATAGTCATACTTTGTACCGTTTGATTTTTTTCCGGTTTTATTGTCTTTTTCATACTCTCTGGTGACATAAAACTGCTCCGTCACCACATCTCTCTTCTGTCCGGTTCCCACTTCTTTTTCACCGCGCAGCGAGCAGGCACGGTACTCATAGTGGGTCTCACTGCCGTTTGCCTTACATTTTGTCAGAAGATAGCTCTGATTGGTGGAAACTCGCTGGGAAGCGATTCCCGCTCCGGAAGTATTCATCAGCCGTTCCACGGTCCGGTAGGTATAGGTTTCCCGGCTTCCATCGACGGTTGCCGCCGTAAGCACAAAGCCGTTTAACACATCGCCGTGATGCGGCGTGTATGTTTTTTCTTCCGTTTCATAAGTAATCGTTTTCTTGGTTACGCCGCCTGCTGCTTCTTTTCCCTGCACGGTGACGGTTTTCAGCACTTTGTCATCACCCTCTCCCTCGTAATGGAATACAATCTTTCGTCCGACGGAATCGGTAATGGCTGCCAGATGAATGGCATCGGTGTATGTATAGGTAATGGCATTGTCATGGGCGTCTTTTTGCAGCACAACGACACCGTCTTCGTTAAAATAGGTGCGAAGTCCGGTTTTATCACGAAGCAGGTAGGTACAGGAAATGCCATCCACCGTCTGCTTAAAATCCTCCAGTTTTAAATCTTCGTAAGAGTAGCCACTCAGTCCTTGGATTGCGTAAGTTTTTGCTGCCGCATCGGCGTTTGTTTCAATCCCAATCACACCGGCACTTCCATAGTGAAGATAAGCAGGATTTTTTCCCCAGCCCTCTTCTTCTGCCAGTGTTACGGTTTCGATCCACGGAAGGTCATAGCGCCATCCGCTGGCAATCCCGTATACGTCATGCCCTTCCCGGCTGACAATCTTCGTCCGCTGGGTTTTGGTTTCAATCGCATCCTCCCCATCCTGTTTTACATTGCGGTGAGCCTCGCCCACTTCATAAGAAACTAAGAGGTCTTTTAACGCTTTTTTATGTTTGGATAACAGGGCACGGTTGACAAGGATTTTGTGCTCTTTTTTATCCTGTGTCCGGTATTTAACCCATACTGTGTCGATTTCGAGTTTGTCTAAATATTCGACGGTTGCATGTCCGAGATTGGCTTCGTTGCTGTCATAATAGCGGTTGAGTTCCAAGTCCATCCCTCCGGTTCCTTCTAAGGAAAGGTCGGTACGGGAAAGCATGAGCCGCCCGCTTGCCGTATCAACACCGTCCGGATTCTCTGCCTCTAACGGAGAACCGGCAAGATAGTTCTCATAGACGCCACGAAAAGTATCTCCATAGGCTGCCTCCACTGCTGTCTGATATGTTTCTCCGGCAGCTTTACTGATGGTGCTGCAGGAGAAAACTGCCATGCCGCACAAAACTGCTGTTGTAATTCCGTGAATCACTGCTCTTAAGTCTCTCATAAATTTAAACTCCTCTTCTTCCTGTTATGTCTTTTTTATTTCGGAACCTCGGTCGTTTCTGCCGCCTGCAGTTCCTCTTTCTTTACCACATCGGACCACTTCCGCTTGTCCGAGGCTTTTCCTTTTGCCCGAATCAGTTCCATCGCTTTTTTTCCGGTCTGTACCGACAGTTTTTCTGCTTTTTCCAAATCTTCTAAGCGATAGCCTTCTTTCTGCATCTGGTACTTTATATTTTCATCGATTGTAAAAAACTCTTTTTCCAGCTGTTTGTTTGTCTTTTCCCAGTCGTTTGTCTTTTGATATATCCGCGATACATTTTCCGCAGACTCTTCATAAAGTTTTGCATAAATGTCCGCAGCCTTTTTATCCGATTCACTCAAAGTTTTATAAATACTTTTCTCTTCTGTTTTCGTTTGCTGTTCTTTATGGATATTTTTTTGTACCAGCCAAAAGCAAACACATCCAAGAATGCACATCATAATGCTGACAACAACTATCCATCGTTCTTTTGTCATGAACTCTCCTTCTTTCTAAGCCTGTTTTCTTTCGGTCAAAGTAATTTCAACGGTTGTCTTTCCATCCATTTTAGCTTCTACCGGAACCGATTGATAGGCTTCACAAGAATTCCCTCGTTCCATGCTTCCTGTCAACTTTAGAACCATAACGCCTTTTTTCGGTTGATATTTTAAGAGTTTTACCCCATCAACTCCCTCTTTCAAATCCGCTTCTTCCTCAAAAGAAGATGCGGATTGAAAGTTCAGTTTATCAGGATCAACGGATAATGTTACAATCTGACTCTGAGCTTTCGCTAACTTTCCGGCAGTTACCTGTAGTTCGTAAATTTCTCCCTGATTAATTGTCATCTGCTTTTTTATCGTTTGAGCTTTGATTGTATACTGCTCTACCACATCCAACACACCAAAGCCTGTCATTTCGCCACCCATGCTGTAAAGTTCATTTTCACAGACAGAAAGCAACGATTCCTTCTTGGTT
>DJNB01000125.1:0-5814 GCA_002435545.1 Lachnoclostridium sp. UBA6475 | reverse complement strand
TGGTTAAATTCATTGCTGAAATTTCGCCCCACTCATCGGAATAAGCATCATATACAAAAACATTCTTTGTTTCCGTTTCCTTTACCATATAAATTTTTCCACTGATGACCACTGGTGTAGCAAAGTGAGCTGAAGTTGTATAAGGGCACACGATTCCGGCTTCTTCAAAAGCATTATCTTCCGGAAGATACTCGACCCAATATATGCCCTCCCCTTCTTCCTTCAACACAAATATACGGTTATCCACACAAACTGCACCAAGAATCGTACTGGTTCCCGGCATAACAGCACTTTCCCATGTGTCCGCATCTAAGTCATATACATCTAATTTATCCGTTGCCCCAGCCTTCGAAAAAACATATACTTTGCCTCCGCAAACAGCTGTTGCCAAATTGGTTCTTGCTTCTTTCATATCTGCTTTTGTTGTCCATTTTTTGGATTCCGCATTAAATACATAAATATGCTTGAGTGCTGCTGCATTCGCACCTGTACCGGTTTGACCACCAATAACATATATTTCATTCTTATACGAAATCAGGGATGCTTTGCAGATTCCGGTTTCCGAACCCGGATATTCTGGCAGTTCTTCCCATACCTTTTTCTTCGTGTCATATGCTGCGAAAGATTTGCAGGCACCTTGCTCATTTTCACCACCCAATACATAAATTTTATCATTTACTGTTACCGAAGATGCGTTCTTCCGTGTTTTCAACATTGGTGTCTGATAGACCCATTCGGACTGACTGTCTGCACTGTAAATCATTTTGGAACTCTCGCCTGTTAAGGCTTCACTTTCTCTAGCTGTAACAGTAAAGCCAAGTATCTTTCCACTTGTTGCATTCGTATATATATACTCGTAACTCGTACCGGTTACTACTGTTTCGCTGATTTTCTTTCCACCGTCATACACACATACCAGATATTCCTTCGCATTCTCTATCGAATTCCATGTAAGTGTATATTTATCCTGTCCCTTCATTCCGTTTACTTCCGGAATGGCAAAACGTTTTTTCAAATGCAGCGTATAACTGCCGGTTGCTTTGTTTTTTGCACTAACCTTTATGTAGCGTCTTTTGTTATAACTGTCCACAAAAGAAAAGTTTTTGTTCGTTCCGGTATCATCCGCATAACCAACCCGCTCTTTACTCTCATCATACATGGTTGCCTGCGTATCAATGGCAGAATCGGTATATACCTCATACGCAATGCCCGGTTTCGTGTCAAAGTAGAAATAGTTTTCCTGACCTTCTTTGATAATGTCTCTGGTAATTGGCTCATTTTCCTTTAACTGAACAGCTCCATCAAATCCTACTACTTCATAATTCACGGTAAAATACGGATTTCTGTCTAATTCCGCCTGATATGTGCGGTTGGCATTGTTAGACACCAGTGCCACACCGTAGTTTGCCTCTCCTTTTTGCCATGCTTTCACAATATCCGTCACGTCACAAGCATAACTGCCCTTTTTCTGGATGCTAACCTTAGCTCCGGACACTTCTTCGTATGCCGGACGATTATTATAAGTAAGCTTTTTACTTGACCAGTTTTCTTTTACCTTGTGCACATCAATATCATACGTTTTGCCCGCACCCATTTTTAATGTCTTTTTATTTATAATATGTAACGATGCACTTCGTATCTGCACATTTGGATTACTAAATTCTGCCAAATTTGTCATTTTAGTAAATCCAATACATTTATTCGCCTGTAAAAGCAGTGATTTATCATAGGTAAATGTTCCGTTTGGTGCTCCGCTGTAGGCTGCTCCCACTTTTACATTTCTGCTGTGTTTATCCGTCAGATAACTGGTTCGCATCTCCATTGGGAATTTTCTCTTTTTACTGTTCCACCATTTCTTTGACGGCGTCACGGTAAGTGTCTTTTTCTTCTTGTTATATTTCACTTTTACTTTAGAAGTAGAAACTCCATTGGCATCGGTTACAATTGTATGCAGACGCTGGTATTTTTTCTTGCCCTTTTTCGTTTTGAAATATACTTGATTTCCTTTTACCTTGATTTTCATTTTTCCTGCATTGATTTTGAACGTCCACTTCTTTGCCTTCTGCTTTTTCGACACCGTAATAACTTCCTGCACACGTTCCGGGAAAATGTTATAGGTGATGCTTGTGTTTTTTAACACTTTTGGATAAGAAACCACATTTTGATTTAATACATCAGTTTGTTTGGTTTTCTTTGGATTGCTGATTTTTACATTCACCGCTTTCATCTTTTTCCCATTCAATGACCAGGATAAGCAAGCAGAGCCTCGTTTTAAGGAAATCATTGACTTTTTATTCGCCTTTTTGGACACTTTAATCGATAAATCTGTAGATTTTGTTTTATATTGTTTCTTTCCTGATTTCACAAGTGTCGTATTAATTTCTTTCCAGACACCTTTCTTTTTATAGTGAACCGGCATCGAATATGCAACTGCCGTAAAACTTCCATCGGATAATGCAAACTGTTTAACAAAGGAATTTCTCTTTTCTGTCAATTCCTTTGTAATATCTGCCTTTACAGATACAGCATCCGCTTTTATTTCATTTTTTGTTAAATTAATTTCAGATACGGATGCAAATAACAATGCTCCCGCTAACACTCCACTAATAATTACTTTTCTGTTCCCTTTCGCTCTTTTCACTTTCTTTTCCTCCATCTCTATTTTCTGTTTTTCCTATCATTTATCAAAAATGCAAATAACAAGGAAGCGCTTTGTACATAGACTACATAACATAAAACTCCTGCCAGTCGAAAGATATTAAAATAAACAAACAGTACAAAAAGCACAAGTATTACAAACAAGATTCCTCGGATTACTTTTTTATAATAGACGATTTCTTCATCAGACAGTCTTTTGGCTTCGCTATCCATAGGTGCCAGAAACCATATGGTCAAACAGGATATTCCCATCAATATCATCCACAAATTTGTACCATATTGAAATAATTGGTCTTTCCCAACAAAAACTGAAAACAATAAAACAATTGCGGATGTCATAGTACACAGCCATGACTTTCCAGCATGCCATCCTCCGCAGAATCCCCGTAATGGTATAAATATCAGATTAAACAATATCACAATACCAATCTCCCCCAAGGCAAAACCAATGAGCAGTGACAGAATTACATTTATCGTCACTTCTATCAATAGAGTATAACCGTAGCGGTAAATTGGTATTGTTTCATCTTTTAGTAAACCACTCTTAATTTGAGTATCCAAAAGTTTATTAACAATTTTTTCAATCATTGTAATGCTTTCTCAACGCATTTGCTTCTTTTGGAAATTCCGGCTGGTGAAAATACCAGATGCATGCTGCATTCGCTGTTGCCGTTACTAAAACCAGCGCTAAACAGTTCAAAATACCAAATTTACTTTTACCAATTCTTTTTTTCATAACTATCATTCTCCTTTTTTCTGAAACACGTAACCAATGCACATATTTCTTTTTTGCCTTTTACTATACATATTTCAACAAAATATTCAATAGAAATGACAATTTTGGCAGAATGAGGGGCCACTTTTGCAAAAAAAGCAAAAAAATCTGATAGACCACTCTAAGCAGTACTATCAGATTCCTGTTATATTTCTTCATCAGTAGAGATTAGCAACACCGTTTCAAATATTTTATCCTCTGCCGTACACATCAAACATCCACCATAGTTTTCTGCAATCCGCCTCACAGAATGAAGTCCGATTCCATGCATGCCATCATCTTTTTTTGTAGTAGCAAAGTCCCCATCCTGCGTATGTTTTATATTTTCAAATGGGTTTGTGATTTTTATGACGCAGAAACCGCCTACTTCTTTCATATAAATGTAACTCTTAATATACTTTTCTCCTTGCGTCTCCGCAGCCGCACGAATCGCATTATCCAAAAGATTGCCAAGCATGGAAATCAAATCCATCGGTGCCACATGCTGTAATAGGACTCCGGGTTCTACATAAAAGTCTGTGTGAATCCCCTGCTTCCATGCTTCCCGTCTTTTTTCATTTAACAATGAATTTAATACCGGATTGTCGCAGTACACCATCCTGGAATCCTTTTCCATTTCTTCACCAATACTATCTGTCAATTCTAAAATCGCTTTCGTATTTCCATCCTTTGCAAAGACATAAATCATTTTTATCTGATTCGTAATATTATGAATCAGTTCCTTTTGTTTCTTGTCAATTTCCGATATCTGCATATAATATTCCAAGTCTTTTTTCTGCTTTATAATTACGATATTTTGTTCCATCGTTTCATATAATCGCTCCGAATACCGTTCGAATGCATAGAAACTCATTACATTTCCCAAAAACAAGACCGCAAAACTGCACCCAAGGAATGCACTCGCATACCCTGCCATATAATGAACTGCTCCCGAATAGAAAACAATTATCATAACAAATAAACTAGCAGCCGGAATTATCATATACATAATAAATATTTTAAAATCCTGTATTTTCTTTCGTTTGCCTATCACCTGATTCATAATCAGAATCAGTATATAGGAAAGAAGCTTAATAGCAAGCATCAAAATCATGACTAATGTAGAATTTTTGTAATCCGATGCGTTTGGACGTACCAAAAGCATAAACAAAAACTCACACCCACACAAAATGCAAAATACCGTAGCAAAACATAACAAACGATAGCATACTTTTCCCTGGAATTCTAAAACCGTATACAAGAAAAATAATGCAGGCGTAATTAAAATATTAACATCCCCATTCCCCAAAAGGTTGCATATGGTTAATAGAATAACGATGCCGATTTGACAGCTCTTTTCTTTTAATACTGAATCAGCAAAGAACTTTCTCTTGCTAAAATAATTTTGGAAAAACAAATGGAACAAATACACATCGATGATGTAGCTTATTACAACACTTAATACCTTCACTTTATCCTCCGTTTTTATTTATATTTTTCACTCATTACCGCAGCCAGTGCCCGTCTGAACTCTGGCATTCTGGAACGTGAAACATTCAATTCTTCCCCATTTGATAGTTTTATCACACCCTCTGTTTTTAATTTAACGACATGATTTAAGTTTACAATATAACTATTATGGGCATATTCAAAACCGTATCCCTTCAAATCCATATACAGCTCTGCCAGCTTCTTTTTTGTCGTAATCCTATCCTCAAATGAATAGTCTTTATAATTCTCCTGCACATGGATTTCGCTTCCGCGCTTATAATTATCTATGTATAAAATATCATCCGGATACACCTTCACTATATTCATATGATTTTTCCCCATTACATAGGTTCTTTTTTTCATTTGCTTCATTTTCTCTACTACTGCGGTCAACTCCAATAACATTTTGTCATCTCCATAATTTTTCCGCAAATATCGAAAAGGCGTGGTTTTAAATGATTCATCCGTAGGTTTTGATACACCAGAACAAAATACTAATAAAGAATCCGGAAATAATTTTCTAAACTGCTTTGCCGTGGCATGTCCGTCCATTCCACTCATCTGCATATCAAGAATGATCAAGTCACAAGATGTCATTCTCTCTACTGTAAGAAGACACTCTTCCCCCGACGTAACTTCATAAAAGGTAACTTGACGCTCACTCAAGTCGCATCGCAAAAGCATTTCTTTCATATAGAAAATAAAATTTTTATCATCGTCACAAATAACAATCTTATACATAACGTCCTCCCCTATTTTTTGTTCAGTATAGCATACGTGTCTATCTTTGTCAATTTTTGTAATGTGTGGGGGTAATGATTTTTCGAGTATATGTTCTAAAAAAAGAGATTATGTCAAATTCACAATAGCTGTTGTTGGCCTTTTAAGGCTGATAACAAAATATTATCGGA
>DJNB01000017.1:3712-6358 GCA_002435545.1 Lachnoclostridium sp. UBA6475 | reverse complement strand
TGAATTTTGAATCCTTTGATTTTAGAAAAATGTCATCTGAAGAAGTATATAACTATGTTCAAACTCATAAAGCAGTGGGAAAGAAAATGTACCTGTTCTTTGATGAATTACAACGAATTCCCACTTGGGAAGATGCAATCAACGCATTTCGCGTGGATCTTAACTGTGATATTTATATTACAGGTTCCAATGCATACCTTTTGTCTTCCGAGTACTCCACCTATCTTTCTGGTCGATGTGTGGAGATAAAAATGCTCCCACTTTCCTTTAAAGAGTTTTTAGATTTTCATGGTTTTTCCATAAAAGAATCTGAAAATTTTTTAGGCAGGAAAACAATATTGTTATTTGATAAATTCGACAATCCCTGTGATACCAGACAAGTCTTCCAATCCTATCTGCAATTTGGAGGAATGCCTGGAATTTCAGATATAGGATTAGACCAAGAAAAGGCACTGGCTCTTTTAGATGGAATTTACTCAACCGTAGTAATCCGTGATATATTAGAACGAGAAAAGCGAAGAGGGCAAAGACAACTTACGGATTCCCTTCTACTTCGTAAAATCGTCCTATTCCTCGCTGATAATATAGGCAGTAATATTTCTGCTACTTCTATCGGCAATATCCTTACCAATGAAGGGTTGCTAGAGGAAACAAAAAGACGCGGCAAGCCGAGTGTCCATACTGTTCAGGCCTATATCAATGCTCTTATAGAAAGTTATTTTTTCTATGACATAAAACGTTTTGACATAAAAGGAAAAGAATTATTACGTACTCTTGGTAAATATTATATTGTAGATATCGGATTACGTAATTACCTTTTAGGTTACCGCAACAGAGACAGTGGACATATCTTGGAAAATGTAATTTTTCTTGAATTAAAGCGACGTGGATACGATGTTGCCATTGGTAAAATAGACAAGCTGGAAATTGATTTCATTGCCACAAAAGCAGATGAAAAATTATATATTCAAGTTACCGAATCTATGTTAAATGAAGATGTGCGAAAAAGGGAATTGGCACCTCTTCAAAAAGTACGTGACAATTACAGAAAAATAATATTATCTTTGGATCCCGGCCTAGAAAATTCCTTTGATGGCATTGAATCACAAAATATCATCGATTGGCTTTTAGAAACTAACTAGCACATTCAAACACACACCAATCTCCTCTCGGAAATCGGTGTGTGTTTTATTATTTATCCCCAAACTTCTTCGGCGATTTCTTTTACCAGTTTCAATTTTTCCCACTGCTCGTCTTCCGTAAGTTTGTTTCCTATTTCACAGGAAGCAAATCCACACTGTGGGCTTAAACATAAGCGGTCAAGCGGAACATATTTGGCTGCCTCATGGATTCTTTCGATCACCGCTTTTTTATCTTCTAATACCGGCGATTTTGTCGTAATAAGTCCCAGCACAATTTTCTTATCTCCGGAAACTTTCGCAAGCGGAGCAAATCCTCCGGATCTCTCATCGTCATATTCCAGGAAAAGTGCATCCACATTTTCCTTGGCAAATACGTAATCTGCGACAGAATCATACGCGCCACTTGCAAAAAATGTAGAATGATAATTTCCTCTACAAATATGTGATGTAATCACCATATCTTCCGGTTTTCCCTCAAGAGCAAGGTTATTGACAGCAAGTAATTTTGATTTTACTTCGTCAAGATCGATTCCCAGCGATTTATATCTGAGTTTTGCGGCATCTCCAACAATTGCTCCCCAGGTACAGTCATCGAGCTGAAGATTGCGGCATCCCGCATCATAAAACTGTTTAATCACATTCTGATAGGCGGTTCCGATATCCTGGATCAGTTCCTCATCGGTTGCATAAAATTTTCTAGTTGATTCATAATTTGCCGGTACAATGAGCTGCTGAAACATCTGTGCGGGAGCCGGAATCGTATATTTTGCAACCGTATTTTCATCCTCAAATTGTTTTAAATATTTAAAATATTCTACAAAAGGATGTGCTTTTGGCTTTATTTTTCCAACCAGATACGTGTCGTCAAGCACTGCGAGTTCTGCATCAAACTTCACGCCGTTACCGGTATTTTCATGGGCAACGCCTTCAAAGCCCCACATGAAATCAAGATGCCAGAACGTTCTCCGGAATTCCCCATCTGTAATAACATGAAATCCTAATTCTTTCTGTTTGGCAACGACTTTATTTATTTCTTCATTCACTACTTTATCAAATTCTTCTTTGCTTATCTTACCATCCTGATAAACTGCTTTCGCTTCTTTCAGCGCCTGTGGTCTTAAAAAACTTCCTACAAAATCATAACGAAAAGGTGTCTTTAATGTACTCATATTATCTTCTCCATTTCTTATAGTCTAGTTAATTAACTGATTTCATTATAAGTACAAACACCTCAACTGTAAAATATATAAAAAGAGCAGTTTGCCATAGTTTGAAACTATAGCAGGCTGGAGTTTTAACGCTTTACTTTTCCGCTTACGTTGCGATGGAAAGGCAACTGGCAACTAATTCTAGGCAATTCTCTGATTTGCGTTGCCTTTTTAACTTCTTGCCAGCTTTAAAAGCAACATATTTCGCTCGGTTCCCCTTTTTACGTTGCCTTTTCCAGCCGCAGTCATGCCAAATCACTCTTTTTGCCTTCCTGGCATGACCGCATACCTCCTCC
>DJNB01000017.1:0-3612 GCA_002435545.1 Lachnoclostridium sp. UBA6475 | reverse complement strand
GCCAAACCACTCTTTTCCCCTTCCTGGCATGACCGCAATCCACACCGCAGTCATGCCAACTCACCTTTTTTCCTCTTCCGGCATGACCGCATACCTTCTCCAAGTCATGCCAAATCACTCTTTTCCCCTTTTCGGCATAAACACAAGCCTCGTCCCCACGCCCAATACAATTTATTTTCCAAAAAGCAGCCCACCATAGTCTAAACACTATAGCAAGGCTGCCCTTTTTTTCTTAGTACTCTTTCAAGTTTTCCCCTACACTTTCCATATATTACAACTTCCAGTCTCTGGCAAGAAGCTGGGTCTTAACCATATTGGCATAAATTCCCCCCTGCTTTTCCAGCTCTGCCGGACTTCCGTTTTCTGCCACCGTACCGTCTTTTAATACGACGATCTTATCGGCATCGGCGACTGTACGCATACGGTGCGCAATGATCATGACCGTCTTATCTTTGATGAGGCGGGACAGGGATTCCTGAATCATCGTTTCGTTATCTACATCAAGCGAAGCCGTTGCCTCGTCAAGAAGTATGATTGGGGCATCTTTCAGGAAAGCACGCGCAATCGAGATTCGCTGTCTTTCTCCGCCGGAAAGTTCCGAACCATTTTCGCCGATCATTGTATTCCAGCCATCCGCGAGTTTTTCTGCAAATTCATCGCAATGCGCAAGTTTGGCTGCCGCAATGACTTCTTCATCCGTTGCATCCATTTTTCCAATACGGATATTTTCCAGCACCGTATTGTTGAACAACGTTACATCCTGGAATACGATCGAGTATAGTGACATCAAGGTCTCCGGATCAATTTGGGAAATGTCCATGCCGCCTACCGTGATGGTTCCCTGATTGACATCCCAGAATCGTGAAGCCAGACGGGACACGGTCGTTTTTCCACCGCCGGATGGTCCGATCAATGCCGTAACTTCGCCTTGTTTTGCCACAAAGGACACGTCATTCAATACGGTCTCGCCACTTTCATAGGAAAATCCAACATTGGAAAATTCAATGTCATAGCCTTTGTTATCCATTTTCTGGGTACCTTCCTGTACCTCGTGGGACAGGATCTCATCCAAACGGCTGCTCTGTACACCACTTGCAATGATGGCTGCCAGATTTTGCAGAGAAACCTGCATTGGATCGTAAATTCTTGATACCACCATCAGAAACATGAAAAATGTAATAACATCCAGTTCCCCTTTGGCAAGAAGGATTCCTCCTACCAATGCCACCGTTCCGATGCCGAGTTTTAAGATCATCTGAGAACTCCCTACAAAAACAGCCGTTCCAAGTTCTGTAACGATCGCATGTTTTTCGACCGCTTTGATCTTCTTATCCAAGCCTTCCATATACTCTTCCTGGGAATTATAGGCACGAAGATCTCTCGCACTTTCAAGACCTTCCTGGATTCCGTCGGCACATGCCATTTTCAGATCCATCTGTTTTTTATTTAAACTTCTCTGCACTTTTCCGGAACATGCTACAATAACAAAGGAAATGGGAAGTACCCAAAGTGCTGCAATTGCCATACGCCAGTCAAAGAAAAATAATCCGATGGCAACGATTGTCGTCGAGATACAGGCTCCGACAAGTTCCGGGACAAAATGCGACGATGCCGTTTCCATCTGGGCACAGTCCGCCATGATCGTACTGGTAAGATCGGACAGATCTTTTTTCCCGAAAAAAGAAAGCGGGATCTTTCTCAATTTCTCAGCCAGTGTAATTCGTCTTACTCCACTCTCAATATACGTTGCCAAAAATGTCGCATTGTATTGAATGTATGTAGTAACAGCGATCAGGACAAATGTGACTACAATTCCCGCCACATACCATAAGCCCTTTCCGGCAAGATTTCCTTCCATGTAATCTTTTACCATATAGTACAAAAGAGCGATCGGCACCATAAGAACCAGATTCGATACGGTGACGGATACAAATGCTTTTATCATGTCTTTGGCACCCTGTTCGGAAAGGGCACACTTATGCATCAATGTTTCTTTTAACTTCATGTCACACACCTACCTTCCAACATACCGATTTATTGTATTCCTGCCACATATGTGCGTACAATCCATCTGCTTTTTCCAGATCTTCATGTCTGCCGCTCTGACAAATTTCTCCATCTTTAAGTACACAGATCCTGTCTACTCCGATTACGGAGGAAAGTCTGTGAGCGATCATGATCACCGTCTTTCCCTGAGAAAGTTTACTGAATGCCGCCTGCACTTTTGCTTCGTTGTCCGGATCCGCAAAAGCGGTTGCCTCATCTAAGATCAGGATTGGCGCATTTTTCAACATGGCTCTCGCAATGGAAATACGCTGTGCTTCTCCTCCGGAAAGGTATGTTCCTTTGGAACCAATCACGGTATCAATGCCGTCCGGAAGTTTTTCAATAATATCTTCACATTGTGCATTTTTCAATGCTTCCATCACTTCTTCGCGGGTCGCATCCTTTTTGCCCATGCGGACATTGTCAAAAATTGACATTTTTAAAAGGCGGCTGTCCTGAAATACAAACGATACGGTTTCCATAAGTTCTTCCGGATCAATATTTTTCACATCCACTCCACCGATCTTTATTTTTCCTTCGGTTGCATCGGCAAATCTTGCGATCAGACGTGCCAGCGTCGTTTTACCACCGCCGGATGGTCCGACAAATGCCACCTGCTCGCCTGCCTTGATATCCAGGTTGATGCCGTGCAGCGCATCTTTCGCTGCTCCTTCATAACGGAACGATACATTTTCAAAACGGATCGACGTATCTTTTGGCTGCTCTTTTTTCTGCGTCTCAGAAAGCGGCTGGCGCTGCAAAATACTGTCAATACGCTTCAATGAATCTTCCACGATCATTGTATTTTCACCCGCATACATCATTTTTGTCAAGGTAACCGTGATGATCGGTGTGATAATGATATAGAACATCAAGTTAAGCAGAAACGTTGTATCCACCATTCCGCTCTTTACCCCACCAAACAGATACGCCGCTGCGATGAGAATGGCAAACACCGAGTTAATTACTGCCGTATATCCCATCATCGGTATACGAAGATCTTTGGTATAAGAAATGACCCATTTTTCATATTTTTTAATGGAATTTTGAAATCTTTTAAACGAAAACACCGACTGTCCAAACGTTTTTACAACGGGGATTCCGCGGACATATTCCACCGCCTCATTGGACATTTCTTCCAATGAATTCTGATACTCTTCCATCTTCTTTTTCATGTTTTCTCCCATCATGGTACTCATGACAGCAAACGCAGCAACGACTGGGATCAGACACAAAAGTCCGAGTCGCCAGTCAAAGATAAGAAGAAGGATCGCAAGTCCTGCCGGCGTGGCTGACGCAACACATTTATCCGGCAGCTGGTGCGCGATATAGGTTTCCGTCGCCGCACTGGACTCATTTACAATTTTCCGAATTTTACCACTTCCCTCTTCTTCCATAAAGCCAAGCGGAAGTGATAAAATATGACGCATAAGCTGCGAGCGCATATTAGCCTGCACGCGGAATGCAGACAGATGCGAGCAGATCAATGCTCCTATGTAGATCAACATGGCAAGCACCGCTGTTCCGACGGCGCTCCATCCATAAAATAACAAATTCTGTGCTGCT
>DJNB01000095.1 GCA_002435545.1 Lachnoclostridium sp. UBA6475 | reverse complement strand
ATATCGAAAAGGCTATCGTTTTCTGGGGTGGCATATCTATTATAATAAGGACTGGCATTATTATCAGAAGGAAATAAAACCGAACGCGAATGGAAAGATCGTGGCAGAAGCTGTATTCAAACAAATAAAGATATCCGCGGAGAATCAAAGAATTCAAGTAATGGTAAAGGATCCGGATTATGGTAAAAGAAATTATTTGAAGGAAATGGATAATTATTATTTTCGATATTCAAAAAATTCGAATATGAGTAACTCTACCTGGGTGTTTTCGACAACGCCTTATGGCAAAGGAATTAGTAAAAAACTAAAAAAAGGCAGGGTTTACTATGTACAAATTGCAGAAAGAACGTTAGGATTTGAAGAAGAGGATGATGATAGGTGGAATCCAACTCTTGGGTGGATTATAAAGGAAAAAATAAGGATAAAATAATATCTTTTATCACTTTTACTGGTGCTTTCATTGGTAATATGTGGTATAATGGGAACAGGAAAGAATTTTACAAAAATAGTAAATACCTTTGTCGACAAAATGTGAAGAGAGGAAGATTTGATGAAAAAAACATTACTTGTATTTCTGTTTCTATTTAGTATAGTTTGCTTTACAAATATACAGACATCAGCGGCAAGTACTGTCGCAAAAGGAAAATGCGGAAAAAATGCAACGTGGATTTTGACAGATAACAAAGTTCTTATTATAAAAGGAAAAGGAGCAGTTGGGATTTCATATAAAAGCCCGATATATGAATCTGATAATGTTAAAAAAATCGTAATTTGTGACGGGATTACGGAAATAAAAGCTAACGGATTTAGATATATGGAGAAAGTAGAGGAAATAGAACTTCCGGACAGTTTAAAAAAGATAGGGACATACGGATTTTCTTTTTTATCCTCACTGAAAAGTGTTAGGATTCCAAAACGGATAAAAAACATTTCTGAGGGGGCATTTGAAAAATGTCGTGCTTTGAAAGAAATTATATTGCCACTTAAACTGAAAAGGATTGGTGAATATGCTTTTTACGATTGCAGAAGTTTAGAAAAGATAACGATTCCGAAAACGGTAACAGCAATAAAATGGGGAGCATTTGATAAATGTCGTGCTTTGAAAGCAATTATTTTACCGCAAAATATTATGATGTTGGAAAACAATTTTGTTGATTGCCTTAGCCTGACAACTATTGTTAATCATTCTAACAAGTCTTTAAGATTAGATGACTGCAAGGGAAAGAAAAAATGGAAAGTAAATGGCAAAAAGGCAAAAATACTTCCTGGGAAAAAGACAGCAAAAACGAACAAGATTTCTTTCAAGATTACGTATGATCTGCGTGGTGGAGAGGCAAAGGGAGAACTGCCTTCCTCGTATTGCTACGGAGAAAAAGTTGACTTGCCGGATGCGGTAAAACCGGGTTATCAATTTCTTGGCTGGAAAATATTTTCGTTTGGTGTATTTTCTCAATATTATCATTTGACAAGGTTTCCAAAGTATTGTAATCAGGATATTGATTTTGTGGCAATGTTTGTTAAAATGGATCTGTCGAATCTGTCCGGAGGTGAATTAAAGGTGTCTGTTGATGATGATAAATTGCAGACAAAACTTGAAAAATACGACGATCAAGATGATATGGAAATTGGATATATCGCTCAAATATCGGAGAATGAGGATATGTCAAAAGCCGAAACTCTTTGGTTGTCAAAAGATAAAACCAAAGAAATATACGAGAACACTTTTAAGAACCTAAAGGCAGGAAAACGTTATTATGTTCGTATTTCATACTATTATGAAGATGAGTATGGAGAGGAAGATTTGAAATTGCTTTGTCCGAAATGGTATCTGAAACAGGCGGTTGATATTGTTAGATAAATGAAGTAGGTTCAATTGCAAAAATTAAAGGGAAGGTGCAAAAATGAAAAAAATATTACTAATATATTTTTTCGCCATTTGTGGCTGTCTGGGGTTTTGTCCGGACAGTCAGGCGAAGATATTGGAAAAAAATGTGTGGGCCGGAATGTATTGCAATTGGTCTTTGAGTGACGATGGCGTTATGGTCATTAAAGGGACAGGAAAGATGGAATTACAAGATGATATGCTTGATGTTTACAAAGATAAAATAAAAAAAATACGTGTTTCTGAAGGGATTACAGATCTTGGTAAACTGGGGTTTTCGAATTGTGAAGATATGAATATAGAAGAGATTATACTGCCAAGCAGTATTAGGAAATTGAGAAAAAATGCGTTTACAGGTTGCGAAAGCGTAAAGAAAATTACTCTTCCTAAGAGAATAAAAAAAATAGAAGAAAAGACGTTTTATAAATGTAATAAATTGGAAGAATTGGTGATTCCTGATTCTGTCGAGGTGATTGAAAAAAATGCGGTATATCAGTGCAAAGCATTAAAAAAAGTGGTACTTCCAAAGCATTTAAAGAAAACAAGTGTTGTCTTTAATAAGTGCTACAGTCTAAGAAAGATTGTGAATCGCTCGTCAATAAGTATTCCACTAAATATGGCATCAAACCGCCGCATATGGAAATGCCGGGGGAAAGCAATCCGTAAATTGAGTCCCAAAGCAACCGCGGAGAGTAAAGGCACAAAGTATAAATTAACCTATGATCTCAATGGGGGAAATGTGCAGGGGAGATTACCCAAATACCGCTATTGTGGAGATGAATCTAAAGTGCCGGCAGCGACGAAGGAAGGGTATCTTTTTCTTGGATGGCAGGATCGGACAGTGTGGCATCCCACAGATAAATTTATACAGTATTCGTCCAAAGATTTAAGGCTGACAGCTCTTTTTGTTAAAATAAATATAAAGAGGGTAGAAAGTTCGGGTAGAAACAAAATATGCTGTAATATTTGGGATGATGATTTTAAGGTGAATGTTAGTGGATGGGGAGAGGTGTCGCTGCATTATTATTTAAGTGTGTCTGTAGATGAGGGAAAACATTGGACAGAAGTATCAAGTTATGGAAATGGAACAGATGAAGTGAGTTGGGATGATTTAATCGGTTATGAACCAGGGAAAGAATGTATTTACATGTTGGGACATGTCCCTGTAGAATCAGAAGATATTTATTTCTTTCAAGGCTGGTGCTTGCGAGGTATGATGATATTGGAGTAAAGTCATGAAAGGGAGTTGGCAGTAGAAAGAAATAAAATAATGATTGAGGTGAGGAAGATTTGAAATTGCTTTGTCCAAAATGGTATCTGAAACAGGCGGTTGATATTGTCAGATAAATGAAGCAGGTTCAATCGCAAAACTTAAAGGGAAGGTGAAAAATGGGAAAATATGTAAAAATTTTGCCGCGGGCTATTGCTTTTGTTATTGTCACTGTGGGCTTAATTTCCACGCAGGCAATGGCAAAACCTAATATTGAGTATGAGGTGATCAAGGAGGATACACTTGTTATCTCCGCAACGGGAGAAGGTGATATTCCGAGCCGGGACATTCATTATTATGAAGAAGATAAGATGACAAAAATAAGAAAAATCATTGTCAAAGAAGGGGTAACGGGATTGGGAGATTACTGTTTTGCCAGATATTATCCGGAAGTAACGTCAATAGAATTACCTTCTACAGTGCGTACGATTGGCGAGGGTGCATTCATGGAGTGTAAAAGTTTACGCGAAATACAATTGCCATCGGGTTTGCGGGAAATTCCCCAAGACTGTTTTTTAGAGTGTTCACAGTTGAAGAAAATCGGAATACCGGATACAGTTACGACGATTGGAAAGAATGCCTTTAAAAAGTGTGAAAATATGGTTCAGCTTATTATTCCGGCGCAAGTAACGGTTTGGCAAAATCCGATAAAGGATTGTCCAAGGTTAAAGAAAATTGTTAATTATTCAAATCAGCAACTCAAATTAGATGATTGTAAAGGAAATAAAATTTGGTATGACGGGGGGAGAGAAATAAAAGAAGTAGAAGGAAAAAGTACAGCAACATCGAAAGGAAGAAAATTTAAGATTTCCTATAAACTTTTAGGAGGAAAGAAAGCAGGGAAATTGCCATCGAGTTATACTTATGGTAAAGCAGTTAAATTGCCATTGAATGTGAAAAAGAAAAATTATGTGTTGCTGGGATGGTATAATCCTTCTGATGAAGATGGTTATTATTGTACTCAAACAAGTACTACACTGTCAGGTAATATTGTACTGAAACCTATTTGGGTAAAGTATAAAGTGAAAAATGTGAAGAAACAGGCAATAAAAATAATGATAGATGATAGTGATTCCGTTGTTTCATTTGGAACATTTGACATTAGATATTCTCAGTATAAGAATATGAAAGATGCAAAATATTGTGCTCAATCATCCTCCTCTAAAGAGCGATATATTCGTAAATTAAAAAAGAATCAGCGGTATTATGTGCAAGTGGCGTATACAGAGATGGAAGATGAAGAGTGGGGTGATGTGTGGGTTGGAAAAAGAAGTGTTGTGATTAAAATTTAAGAATAATTACTTTTTTGATATTTAATGAAACAAAAAAGAGGTGATCTTGTGGGAAAGATAATTCGTTTTTTTGCTTTTGTCGTAACGGTATTTTTGATTTTTCAGAGTCCGGTATCAGCAAATGCTGAAATGGAAAACGGCAATTGTGGAGAAAATAGCTCGTTTTCTATGAGCAAGGATGGGACACTTGTTATTTCCGGGAATGGAAAAGTGACAAAATATTTTTCAGATGACAAAAATATAAAAGCAGAGAAAATTCAAAGGATTGTTGTCGAAGAGGGCATAACAGAATTAGGAAATAAGTGTTTTGCGGGTCTTACAGAAGTGAAAGAAATTACCCTTCCAACAACATTGCAGGTAATAGGATATGCTAGTTTTACAGGGTGTAATTCGCTGCAAACTGTGAAAATACCGGATGCTGTAAAAAGGATAGAATCCTATGCGTTTTCATCTTGCGAAAACTTACAGATATTGATGTTTGGTACTTCTGTTGAAAAAGTGGCAAAGAGTTATGCAAAAAATTCTATTGCATTGCGAAAAGTGGTTAATTATTCGGATATCAGCATTCCATTGGTGACGGCAAAAGAAAATCTGATTTGGAGTATTGACGGGCAGAGAGTAGAAGTGTTGTCGCCGAAAAAAACTGCGAGAGCAGAAGCAAAAAAATATCTTATTCAGTATAAATTAAAGGGTGGCAAGATAAAAGGCAAAAGGATAAATAAGCATGAATATGGAAAAGCGATGAAACTCCCTTCGCT
>DJNB01000097.1 GCA_002435545.1 Lachnoclostridium sp. UBA6475 | reverse complement strand
GTGGAATGTACCGGCAAGGTTTGTCTGAATGACACTCTGGAACTCCTCTTCCGACATTTTCATCATCAAATTATCCTTTGTGATTCCGGCATTGTTGACAAGAATGTCAATCTTACCGTATTCTTTTACGACATTGGCAAAAAATTCCTTTGCCGCCTCAAAATCGCTGATATTACACTGAACCGCTGTGGCTTTTCCGCCTGCTTCTTCGATCGTGCGGACTACTTCTTCTGCACGGTCTTTCGAACCATTGTAATTTACCACAACCATCGCGCCCTCTCTCGCCAAAGCAAAGGCGATACCACGTCCGATACCACGTCCGGCTCCGGTCACTACGGCAATCTTATTTTCTAATAACATAAGGTTTCCTTTCTTAACTAAGTGCTGCTACAACTGCTTCTAATTCTTCCATTGTGCCGACGCTGTAAGTCGTCAATTCTTTTCCAATGGCTTTTCCTATCTTTTTATTAAAACCGGCAAGTGTTCTGCCAGGTCCCAATTCAATAAACGTATCCACACCGTCTGCCACCATCGTCTCTACCGACTGCTGCCAGCGCACGGAAGAGGATACCTGTTTCACAAGCAGCGGCTTGATCTCTTCTTTGTCTGTTATGTAGGAAGCATTTACATTTGCCACATAAGGAATCTGTGGTACCTCAATCTCGATCGTATCCAGAACTTTTTCCAGTTTTTCTCCTGCTCCTTTTAAAAGGTCCGAGTGAAATGGGCCGCTTACATTGAGCATAACGGCACGTCTCGCGCCTGCCTCTTTACATTTTTCTGCTCCCTGCTCTACGGATTCTTTCTTTCCTGAGATAACAATCTGTCCCGGACAATTGTAATTGGCAACCTGAACCTGTGGAATATCCGCGATCGCTTTTTCAATCTCTGCACTTTCCAGTCCCATGATCGCAGCCATGCCGCCTACACCGGCAGGAACTTCTTCCTGCATATATATACCACGTTTGCGGACTGCTTTTGCCGCATCGATATAATTCATCGAATTGGCTGCCACCAAGGCGCAGTATTCGCCGAGGCTGAGTCCTGCTGCTACGTCCGGCTTAATCCCGCGGTCTTTCAATACTTCCATAATCGCTACGCTTGTTGTAAGAAGCGCAACCTGTGTATATTCTGTAATGTTGATGTCGTCGTTTTCCTCAAAGCACAACGCTTTCAGATCCAGCTCGACAGCCTCACTTGCCTTATCAAAAATCTCTTTTGCAATCGGAGAAGTCTCATAAAACTCTTTTCCCATACCAACTTTCTGGGAACCTTGTCCCGGAAATACAAATGCAATCTTACTCATCTCTTCCTCCATTCCATGTAATGATGACAAAATAACACAACTTTAACACCAGGAGCCTTTTGCTCATGGTGTCAAAATTAGCCCATATTTTGAAATGGTGGCTGACAATTCTGTCATCTGACAAAACTGGCAACCACACCATTCACATTTGTTAGTCACAGTATTTCGGATGTAATTATTCTACACCTTTGTCTTTCAAGAAGTTAATTACATCACCTACAGTATTAATGCTTTCCAAATCATCTGTAGGAATCTCAACATCATACTCTTCTTCAAGAGCCATGATCAATTCGTAAAGATCCAATGAATCTGCTCCCAAATCATCTTTGAAAGAAGATGCTTCTGTGATGCTGTCTGCATCAACGCTCAACTGATCTGCGATAAGTTCCTGCATTTTTTCTAACATGACTATTTCTCCTTTTTTCTCGCCCGCCTTATTTTCTGCGGGGTAATATTAATTTCAATTTTTTTACTCAACTACATGAGATATCAGTATTTTATCCTATCTTATGCAAATTGTCAAGTTTTCTCAATATTATTTACTACTTCCATCCGTTCTGTATCGTTACGCCGGATCTCCTTATAACATAAGACCAACTGCCAGGATGACAAGCATCAGCACGGCGACACCAAAATAAATATAGGTATACAACTTTCTCTCCGGAAAAAGCCGGATGCCGCTGATCACAAACAATACAGCCAGCAGAACCAGATCTACCTTATTGGTCGTAAAGATCGGCATGATATCATTTAAGCCCATAAAAGCAAATACTAAAATGACTGCGGATAAAACAATCTGCAAAAAGCAAAGAATTTTCTGCCAAAGAGCGGTCGTCTGCATCCACTCATGCACCCGCTCCTTGATTTCCGTTTCCTTTCCATCCATAATACTCTGTTTCTCCAATCCAAATACTTTTTCCTGTTCACGGACACTCCCACAAACATTCAAATAGTATTATAGCGGATTTACGTAAGGAATGAAATTACATTGCTAATAAACTTTTATAAAGAAAGCGTAAAAATAAATAAAAAAAATGTGAGACACTATGCCTCACATCTTCTTTTGGATAAGCTTCGAAAGGGACTTGAACCCTCGACCCCTTCATTACGAGTGAAGTGCTCTACCGACTGAGCTATCGAAGCAAAAACCATCAACGAATACTAGTATACATGGAAGAAGCACTTTTGTCAATTCTTTTTTAAACCAATTTTCTCATAGATGCCCCAAACGCACTTTTGGAAAAATTACGCTTATAAAAAATCCGGGTCATCACCAGATTTATGGCACAGCCGGCAAAGATCAGAAAAACAGCAGCAACGGCACAGCCAACCGGCGAAAGCATTTTCCAATATTTTACAAAGTCGATTTGATCTTCAAAGATGCCAATGACAAATCCGACACAAAAGCAGATTACATAAATTCCTGCCAGAGCCGCCCAAAAGAATTTGTATAAAAACACATTACCAATTCCGAAAAAGCAGACGACCACGCCATACACCAATGCTGCGCGTAAATACGCCACCGGCTGCCCTTCGCGTACACTGCCAAGGATTATCAAAAACGCTAAATATATAAGATACGATAACATTGTCCCGGCAAACATACTTTTTGTCGCCATTGTCGTCTGAATCTTTTTCCGCAGCACCGACCCCTTTACAAAACCGCTGATATCATTTACAAGCAGTATTTCCATCGGCATGATCCCGGCGACCGCAAAAAACAACGGGCTAAGATCTTCTGCCACTTCCGGCCTGCCGCTCAGTAACAAAATTTTCCATACAATTCCAAGACAGATAAATGCTGCACTCATAAGCCATTTTTTCTTACAGCAGCTCTGCTGCAATAACGTTTTTATCGCCTTCCATTCATTCTTCATTTATAACACCTCTTTCCCGCAGCATCATGTGCTGCATTGTTATCACATTGATTGCTATGATAACTGCCGTAACAACAATTTTCGCTGGCATGGTCAGTTCCGTTAGTTTCCATACCGCCATCTTTTCTGTCACCAGGACAACCAGCCTTGCAAGTCCCCCTAAAGCAATCGCCCAAACGGCCATATAGACCAGGAGTGCTTCACAATATCTTGTCGCATTGACGATGATCAGCGCCACTGCATAAATCATTCCTATCGTAATGCAGACCAATCTACTTGGCTCCCGATACCACGCTATGATTCCCATCACTGCTGCAACTGCAAAACGTCGTATCAGATCTGCCAGAATAACCTGACGGAACATCGTTTCTCCCACATAAGACGTTTTCAAAAAAATGTAATTGTTATTTTCTTTATTACAGATTCCCGCAAACACCATATAATCTCCGATACTCTCATACGTAATATAGAAGAAAACGATAACCCACGACCATTTTATATAATTTGGTTCGGTGAGAAACCAGGTCAATCCGGCTAAAAGCACCGGAAATATTCCGATAAATATCAACCGGTATATAAAAGAAGTATACCCGCGGAAACTGTGTATCATATTACTCATATACTTCCTCCTTTGCCACGTCGGATACCGATTTCATCAGTTCCACACATAATTTGGAAAGATCCGGAATCTCCTCTGCCACATCTAACGATTGTATGTGATCTATTTTGTCTGTCTCACAAAGTCCTTCAAAACCATAGGAATTTTCTGTCATCGTCAAAAGCCACGGTTTTATCCGGCCGGCATCTTTTTTCTCGCCGCGGATCACACGGTATTTTTCTTTCAATTCTTCCACAAAGCCCTGCGCCAGGATCCTTCCCTTTGCCATGATGATAACATAGTCCGTGATGCGTTCCATATCCGCGATATTATGGGTGGAGAAAAGAACCGTTCTCTCGCCCTCTTTTTCATTGAGATAATCACAGAGCAGGGAACACAGTTTTTCGCGCATAACCGGATCCAGTGGGGAGGCCGGTTCATCTAAAATAAGCATCTCCGTGTCTCTGGCAAGCACTCCCGCAAGCATTAATTTGGTACGGTTTCCATCGGAAAGCTGTGACACTTTTTTATTCTCTATTCCATCTTCCGAACCAATTGCCAGTTCTTTCCGAAAATACATATATTTTTTTTCATCAAACGTCTCAAACAATACCTTACTGATCTGACCAATCTGGTTTAACTTCCATTGCGGCAGATAGTATCCCTGTGTTCCGGTATACCCTATTTTCTCTTTAACTTCCGGTTCATTTTCCCGGTCTTTTTCGTCGTATTTTCCAAAATATGTAACTTCTCCCTCGTGCTTTAACTGCAAACCAACCAGGATGTCCAATAAGGTAGTCTTTCCTGCGCCGTTTTCACCAACCAATGCCGTCGCATATCCTTTTGGCACCCGCAGTTCCGGGATATCCAATACAAATTTCTTATATTTCCTGCCAATCTTTTTTCCTTCCAATGCACAATTAAATTCCATAATGTCCTCCATTCTTTTACTCCTGCTCCTCCATTTTCAAAAGCAGGGTCATCATTTCTTTCAATTCCTTTTCTGTCATTCCGGCTCTTTTCGCCGCCCGGATTGCCTCCTGCAGAGCTTCCTCCACTTTCCGCAAATGCTGCTCGCGAAGCATCTCACTGTCCTGGGCATTGACATAATATCCTTTCCCCTGAACCGCCGTCACAAGCCCCTGCTGTTCTAACAGTTCATATGCCTTCATCGTCGTGATCACGCTGATCTTCAGATCCTTCGCCAATCCTCGTATCGACGGCAGATATTCGCCCTGCGCGTAAATTCCCGCCAGAATATCTGACTCAAACTGCTCCGCAATCTGCTTATATATGGGGACTCCGCTGTTTTGCAAAATCTTCATATGCGCCTCCTGTTATAACTGTTTATATGTTATATATACACTATGTACAGTAAAATGTCAATAGTTTTTTCAAGATTTGCTAAAAAAAATAATAAGTCCCTGCTTTTCCATTCGGGACCGCTTGCGCTTAGAGAAC
>DJNB01000247.1:24174-25395 GCA_002435545.1 Lachnoclostridium sp. UBA6475 | reverse complement strand
TCGGTGTCTCCGTTGGCTCTGGCGTTGGGGTTTCCACTGGCTTTGGTGTTGGGGTTTCCACTGGCGTTGGTGTCGGTGTTTCCACTGGCGTTGGCGTTGGTGTTTCCGTTGGCTCTGGCGTTTGGGTTTCTGTCGGTACTGGTGTCGGTGTCTCCGTTGGCTCTGGTGTCGGTGTCTCCGTTGGCTCTGGTGTCGGTTTTACCGTTGGTTTTGGTATTGAAATAGTCTTCTTCTTAACTGTAAGCTGTTTGCTGACACTTCCCGTCATATTACCCGAAACCTCTGTTTTAACGGTATAGTCACCACTCTTGGATGGGGTAAAACTCATCTGGGTATGATCTACATTTTTAAATGATTTAGAACTTATCTGAGTTCCATCCGGATCATACACTTTCACTGTTACCGTATATCCATCACCCTGAGTCCATTTATTCGTTACCTCATTCAAATTCTTTTCACTGTACTTGTCCCGAATCAGGTAACTTACATTAACTTTCTCCCCCACATAAGATGTTGTAATTTCATTATCGTCATCGTTCTCCCAAAGCCAGGTTTTTATTTGCGGTTTGGTTACCGCTTTCGCATCCAGGGAGACGGAACAGGACACATCAATATCTCCGCTGATGGTAACGGTACCTGTATAGGTATCTTCGCTGTCACAGACAAATGAAATCCAGTTATTGTCACTATTCTGATAGGTATACTCAAATACCAGACCTTTGGAATTGCGAACCGTTTCTTTGGCATTGTAACTGATATTACTTGTCTCACTTGCGCGTCTTCCTGTAGATTCATCCATTAATTCATAACAAATATAATATCTATTTCCCACTTCGTAACTGTCTGGCACCTCACCCATCTTAGTGTCTGATACCCACACATGCAGATTATAACTTTTCTGACTAACTCTGGTTAGATACTGCATACTGCAATAGCCGCTATGACCATTCCATTCAACGTGTGCCCAGCTTCCATCCGCGCGGCTTACATGTACCGTCGAACCTTTTGGTATCGAAGTAACTACTCCATAATTGGTTCCATGCCCGCTGCGCATCGTCAGCGGAAGACTGTTGGTAGAAACGTAATAATCTCCCGCATAGTCAGTAGAACAATTACACGCCGGTGTATCCGAAGCAACATATCTTAACACACCATTCCACGGATGATTATAATATCCGGATACAGAGATTTCATTTCCCGTCTGGTCGCCTGTCTCCGGAT
>DJNB01000247.1:0-24163 GCA_002435545.1 Lachnoclostridium sp. UBA6475 | reverse complement strand
GGATGGCCTTTGGCAGAATGCGCACCAACATTTTGGTTATTTCCAAGATAAATCTCCGTGTGCTGCGCTTCATTTAAAAGAATGTCGCCTCTCTGCAGATTACCGGTTCCGCCGATCTGGCTCCAGGGAATCCACTGAAATCCATGCTGTGTAAACTGTGCTCTCATGTTACCGGTGTACGTTGCACTTCCAACATTGACACCCGCATTTCGAAAAGCGGATATTACAAAAGAAGAACAATCATAATCCGGTCCCCATCGATTGGTCATACTGTAACCATGCGAGTTGTCATTTGCAATTGCGATTGCCCAGGCGATTGCGCTTTCCACTGTCGCGGATGCTGCCTTGATCGTTTTCACATTTTGTGGAATGTAAAGCCCTGAAAAAATAACTGCAATTGCTAAAATCACACTATAAACTTTTTTCGTTAATTTGGATTTTAATGTTTTCATAAAAACCACTTCCTTTCTTGTTTGTGATTCTATATTAACAAAAAAAGAAGTTCTATAACACAAAGTGTAAAAAATGACTGTTATTTTGTAATTTTTGTAACTATTTCTTCAATTTTACACCAATCCAGGCACCCAATACCTTCGTTCCGCCATTCATTGCATACGGTCGAATACGCACATAGCACGGAAATGGCACCGAATTTGTAAATACCCATTCTGAACGTGTAATAGTAACATTTTTAGCATCTGTAAACCGGCTGTTTTTAGCATATTGAAGAATAACTCCCTCTGTGTCCTTCTGCTTTGTCCAAGTTATCTTCACTTTCCCCGTTGACGCATCTCTTCCAACACGGACATTTCCAATTTCTAAACTCGGTTTTGTTTGCTTCGTACTTTTTTTCTTCGGTGTTGCCTTTTCTGCCGTTGTTTTTTTCGTCGTTGTTTTCTTCTTCTTTTTAACTTTTATCACATTATTTACACCGTTTTTCTGGCGATTACCGGCTGTATTTGCCCCAAAAACAATTTCATTTCCTAAGGCACTATTTACACTCTCATATACATTTTTTGATGTCTTTTTACCATTCAGCGAAAAACTATCCTGGTTCTTGTATTTCCGATTTGTCATCTCTATTTTTTCATATTGATTTACCAGTTTAATTTTTCCATTGGCAAGTTTATATTCACAGATCATGTAGGGCATAATCCCTCTTCCATTCTCGTCATCACAAGCCGGGCCACCCCGGAAATACGCATAGGTATGACGTGAAGGCATTTCATATAATGTACCAAACGCCGGATAAAAATCATATTTTGGAGTTTTTACCTTTACTGCATTTCCATTTTTATACATAAAATAATCTTTCGATGACATAAACTCATCGGTCGAACTTATGATCAATTCAGAAATACCATCTCCATTTAAATCTGCCAGGGCAAACGATGGCTTAGAACTATCTCCCTGCTCATTTATGTACTTCTTCTTTTTAAGTACTGACGCGTAAGCAGATAACACTTTTTTCGTATCCTTACTTGCAGCATTGCTCATAGGAGCATTTTGTGGCAGACATAATGCTGCCAGCAGCGTAAATGTAATTATTTTTGATACTGTTTTTCTCATAGCAGATGCCTCCTTACTTGCTATATACAACTACTCAGGCTGCCCCATCAATCGGCACAGCCTGAGATTGCATTACTTTTTACGATTCCTATTTAATTTTTGCATTCTTCTTAGCAGACCATTTTCCGTAAACAGTCTTTCCCTGTACTTTCTTATATGCTCGAACCTGAACATAGTATCTTTTTTTACGTTTCAGTTTTTTAATTGTCTTTTTGGTAGATTTAACTTTTGCATATTTAACCGCTTTTTTGAACTTCTTATTTGTGGAATATCTAATCTGGTAACCATCCGCGTCGGATACACTCCAAAAAGTAACCGTCATCTTTCTTTTCCCAGCTGAAACATTAGGATAGGACACTTCATTCAATACTTTTTTACTGCTAAATTCATCCTTGTACTGATGTCCACAGTTTTTACAAGTATGTAAGCGGTATCCCTGTGACAAATACGTTGCATCTACGTAAGTAGAACTGTAATCATGTGTACAATTTTCCGGAGTAAGGGCAGACCAGGAAAGAAGGTATTTTCCTTCATAACCTTTTCTAATTTTGATGTAATAGGTTCCCGCACTTAATGTATAATTTTTCTTCATTTTACCCGGTGCAGTTTCCTTTCCTCCAAAATAATCTTTCTCTCCAATTTTATCAGACAAATCCTGATTATACAAAGTAAAATGCATATAGTCCAAATAAGCTGTAATATCAATCACATAGTTTCCGGATGCATTAACACTCAAGCGATACCAGTCTTCCTCATCTGTCGCTGTCATTGCCCCTGTTACCGTTTGATCGATCGGTAATACTTTAGGGGAATCATAAGAATCTGCTCCTTGATTTGTCAAACCATAATTTTCAAAAGTTGCACACATTTTAAATTTTCCGTAGTAAGAACTTTTAGAAATTTTAATATAATAAGTTCCGGCACTTAAAACTTCCGTATAGGTCTTAGTACCCGGTGCCGTATCTGTGCCATTTGTATAACAATAATTATCAATTATGTACTGAGACAAATCCTCTGTTGCTAAGCGCAATTTAACTTCCGATACATAACTCATAATTTTCAATGTCAATTTACCTCCATCTGTCACAGTAAACTTATACCATTGTTCCTCGTTATTTTCTGTGAGCCACTGGTCTGCTGTCCAAGTTCCGTCGAGCGGCAGATTCTGCGCCAAACTCCGGTAGTCTCCTTCTGCCTTTACTGTTGTGTCCTTGAATTGCACTCCTGCTCCTAAAGATAACAGCATTGCTATCATTAATACATGTGCTACAATTTTTTTTGCTAGTTTCATATTTTCGTCCTCCTGATTTTTATTATTATAATAATCTTAAAAAAGATTAATTATATACATCTGAAACATAATAATAATTGTCCGTCTGCCCTTTCTCTAATTTGTTTCCTTTACATTGATATCTTTCATATACAATGCGGGTAACAGATGTTGTTTTCTTTTTGGCATATTTTTTATATTTCTTTAAAACATTTTTAGGCCACTTTTCGCCATAATGATTGGAAAGCTGCTCATTATGCTGAATAAAGAAAACCTGCTTTTTACTTTTTTGATCTTTCATAACACCATAACAGATCTCCATGCCATAGTCATACTCACTAAACTTTTTTAACTTATTATCTTTCCATTCATAAGCAACTATGCTGGTGCTACTATCCAAACCTCCCCAATATAACACAACGATTGTTTTTGTTCCTAATTTGTAACTCGTAACTCCCCATTGAATGGCGGAAGTATTTTTAGTTGCAACAGTTTTTCCATTAATTTTTATAATAGCTTTTGTTGCGTCATTTGTTGGTTTTATACAAAGTTCAAACTTTTCTTTTTTACCATCTAGATTAAAGTCCTTTACTGCTGTAACACTCTTTGCTTTAATTTCTCCTACATCCTTTTCCGCTAATTCTAAGTACTCAATTACTCCTGTTTTTTCATATGCTGCAGTTTTCGGGCCAAATCCATTTTTCGGAGAACCATAACTCTTCTGATAATAGTCCTTTGCACTCACCTGCACTCCCGTGCTCAGCAACAATGCTGAGCACAGAGCCAGTACAGCCATCTTTTTTACTCTCATTACCTCTTCCTCCTACTTGTACTCATAATTTTCTCTTGCCGGCACCGTAATAGTATAGCAGAGTTCCAACTCGTATTTTTCCTCTGCTGCAATTACAATATCCCAGCTGCACTGTCCTGTCGCAGAATCAATCTTTGCTTCACTGGCATTATAGACCTCGATTACTACGTCCGGATCCGATGTAATTGGAAAATGATCTAATACGTTTAGTCTGGCTGGCTGTTTCAGATCATTTTTAACTTCTATTACATATTCATAAGTCCGTATTCGTTTGCCCTGTATTTTTTTGGTATTTGTATGCTTCTTACGCAAATAACGCTTTACAGACACCCCTTTCGCCCGGCCTATCACGATCTGCTTATCCAGTTCATCCGGGTTGAGATAAATCTCATGTGTATACTCGTCGTCCAGATACACTTTTGCTGTGCTGGCAATCACATCGTATTTTTCTAATTCCGTCAATCGAATTGCCATGTATTCTGCCGAATCCTTTTCCGGTACGGCAAAATAATATGGCTGTAATTCGATATCCTGTTTCCAGATGACAATTTTTTCCTGTGCTTTTGCTGACAGGGAAATACGGTCGGCAAGATGAAATTCATGACGCACGGAAGTAGACGTTTCCATCGTGTTAACTGCTTCCGGATTAAATGTCTGCTCAATTTCGAAGTCTATATCACTGTTTTCTGCCAGCCCTGCATAATCCATATATGGTATCGTATGATCCTCTTCTCCCATAGATGGCGCTGCCGCAAAGGGAAGCATTTCCGGTACAACTTGCGGTTTCTTTGGTTTTTTTACAATCTCTACCGGTGTCAACTCATTTGATATGTCTGGATCATAGAACCGGTCAATCCCTGTAGATACTGTAAAATCAATATCCTCCCAAGGTTCTTCGCTTTTTTTATCGATATCTGCATAGAGACAGATCATTCCCTGTCTTTCTCCAGACCGCATCCTTATTTCATAAGAAGGTGTCCAGGAGACATCCGTGGATTCGTATTCGATATCAATACAGTATGTCTGCTTCGGCTCTGCAATCAATACGAGTTTCAGACCTTTTTTCCCGTAACTGTTCAACCGCTTTACTTTCTTTTGCTTTTTACTTTCCTTGAGCAATGGATCAATTTTGTCATTAATCTCCATGATTTCTTTTCGCAGCTGCCTCTCTTTATCTAAAACCTGCATAAACTTCGCGGAGTCTCCCTCAATATCGATCTCTGTTTTTTTCTTAGACAGTTTCTTCTGCCAATTTTTTCTGATCGACTGCCACATATTATACTGCTCGAAAAGATAATTTCCCTTTTCCTGCAGTTCCTCAATCTTCTTTTCACGCGCTTTTCTGTCCTCTGCATTTTCGATGTCTTTGTTCCGGCGTTCCACTTCATTTGCCGTCTCTTCAGAAACCCAATACGCAGCTGCCTGTGAAAAGCATGTCAGTCCTTTCGAAACTTTAATATGTACATTATTTATGACATCTTCCGGGATATCGGTTACATATATCGTAGTGTTCTCCTTTTCTGCCGAAAAAATCACTCTGCGCACAACCTTCGTCCGAAAAGAATAGGCTATAACACGAATCACCTTGGAAGAATACTGCTCTTCTTTCGATACTATTACCGGATCCGGTTTTTCCCAAAAGCCACCAAAGCCCATAAATGCCGGGGATTCCTCATCTTCCTCTTCTTCCTCTCCGGACGCCGGGAAAATCGGAGTCGGCACGGGATCCTCTGCTGAGTAGAAACCTCCTTTTAATGGTGGGGTTATGGCGGATTCTTCCGATGGTAACACTATCGGATCTATTTTGACCGGCTCCAGTTTGCTCACCTGGTCATAGACTGAGGGTTCTGTAGTATTCATTGTTGCCACTCCACTACAATGTGGACATTCCGGATACTTTTCGCTGTCATAAAAATGTCCTTGAAAACATCTTGTCAAATTCATAATTTCTCGCTCCTATCTTTTTATTTTTACGATAAATTTTCTTCCTGATTTTCGAACCACTTTCACCCGGATCACTTTTTTCACACCGCTTCCATCTGCCGCTCTTGCCGTAATGTAAACTGTTTTTCCAATAGCCGCTTTCTTTATCGTCAATCTTCCTTTGGCATTCACAGATACAAGTCTTTTATTACTGCTTGACCAATTTATCCTTTTATTGGAAGCACCGCGGTCTACTTCTGCTTTTAAGGAAATATACTTTTTTGTTCTGTAGATTCCGGACCGGCTTTTGACTGTTATTTTTTTAGCAAATGTAAAATCTTCCTTATCCAAATCCTCTGAGACTTGGGAATCGGTTACATTTGATGTTGTCTTGCCCGGTGCCGCTGTCGGAACAGCAGTTGCTTTTGGAGAATCCTGCTTGTCATCTGTCGGATCATTTTCCTTCAATAACTTTGATACCACTTCATCCAGACCACCAAGCAGAGCACTTCCTGCTTTTTCTACATCAAATGGGATTTCCAAGATAAATCCGGAAGAAAGATCGCTAACCGGAATATCGTTCCATTTCCCGTTCTGTTTTCTCATCTGTGTACAGTCTTCGTCATTTCCACTATTGTTTGGCTCATTTTCTTCCCAGTTTGTGTAGGCAGTATTTTCTCCATTTGCCCAGACAAATGTTCCTTCTTTTTCAATATCATTTAGTCCAATATAGTATGCATGACGCTTTCCATCCGCGATAAACTCTTCCATCGCTTTCTGTTCTTCTTCGGAATTGATCGTAAGAAGATATCCCAGATGTTTTTTACAATAACTTTTTGCTTCTTCCCAAGTCAAAGCATCTTCATACCGGATATACGTATGACCGTTGTATATCACTGCTTTTTCTCCGGCAAAGTCATTTTCAACTTTTACATCATCGACAATAACTCTTGTCCAGTTTCCGGCATCGTCATACGCATAAATATGTGTATAATACGTCCCTCGTTCATAATTGTGAGCGGAATCTTTTACACGGAATGTATAGGTATCTCCCTCTTTTGTCCCGCTTACTTCTGCATTTGTGATCCAATTCGGACAAAGATCATCCTGTCCGTCTTTTTCCGTCCAGGTAGGAAATTGAACCCTGTTAATCTTTTGGTCATCTGTCGCTGTACACGTCACTGTGTATCCCGTATTATCAACGTCTGTTATTTTTACATCTTTTACAACCGGCACAGTACGATCAATATAAATCGTATTTGCTGATACGACAGCACTCTGCCAGTTTCCAGCCGCATCATATGCATAAATGTGAGTCATATAATTTCCCTCGCGTTCACCGGATTTGAGTGAACTGATGTTCACGCGGCAAGAAGCTGTATTGCCATTTACAGATCCGTCCAGCCAGACCGCATCTTCGCCCTGATGGATATCTGTACACCAGGAAGGAAACTTCACGGCTGTCACACCGACATTATCGGAAACGGTACATGTTACCGTATAACCATCTTTATTTATATCTGTAATCCGTATATCCCCTATAATAGGACTTTCCGTATCTGAACTGTAAGAAGCTGTCCAAGGTGCCGAATAGATCACATAACTTGACATACTCGTTGTATTGATGCTGCGTCCCCAGCTTATCTTACATCTTCCACCGGCATTGGCTTCGCCAAGTGTGATCGTCGTTCCGTCTCGTCCAATGATCATTGCCCAGTGACCATACGAAGCATCTGCGCCAGCTCCATAGTAATGAATGACATCACCACATTTGGCATTTTCAATGGAGCCTCTTCCCCAGGATGTGTAAGTTGAACCATAAATATCATATCCCAGTTTTTTTGCGAATCCATTACACTGCATTCCTCCACCGAATGTATTACAGTCATATCCCCCCACACCTACATTTCCATTGTGTGTATTGCAGGGTGTCCAGGTATAACCATCCGGATTATTACATCCCCCGACATCGTTGTAACCGGAATATCTGTGTCCGCTTTGCACTACGTGATTCCAATATGCACCATTAGGAAATTTTTGCTGCAGATCCAGAATACTTGTTGCGTTTGCATTTACCTGTATCCCCAGCACGGAGATAAACATAAGTGTAAATACCATCAATAATTTTTTAATCGTTGTCTTCATAATAAATTCCTCCTTTGGCATGCTGTTATTTGTTTGTATTATCAGCATACCAAAGAAGAATTTATTTGTGGCTAAATTGTAAAAACTGACTTATATTATGTCAATTTTGTCTTGTTCATCAATCTCCTAAACGGATCTTGTTGCTTCCATCTGCCAGAGACAAAACGGTTCCTGCCGGATATTCCATCGCCTGATCTTTTGGAAGTCTCGCACCATTGACAAAAGTTCCGTTTGAGGAATGATCTTTTACAATGTATGTATTGGTCTGTGATCTGTAACGGATACTACAGTGAATATTGCTTACATGTGGCGCTCCATTGATTACAATCTGACATTTTGATGGATTAGCACCCACAATAATTTTGTTCTGCTCTGGGAACTTATACCCCGGAACATTCGAATTTCCCTGGATACATCTTACACGGCCTAAGTTCTGCACCGGTGGCTGCTTTACAACAGGAGGTGTTGGCGGTTTTGGTTGTCCTCCTGGGAATCCTCCCTGTCCACCCTGGCCGCCTGGGAATCCACCCTGTCCACCTTGACCGCCTGGGAATCCTCCCTGTCCACCTTGACCTCCTGGGAATTCTCCTGGAATAACACCAATCGGACCACCCTCATTTGCTTCTACTTCACTTCCCCCTGTTGCCATAGCAACAATTGCCATAACTAAAACAAGCAGGAAAATTATTGCGGTAATTATGAAACCATTTCCACGCATTGCTTTCCATAATGTGGAAAGGAGTTCAGAAGAAAAGTCATCAAAAACATCACTTGAAACATTGACTCCGAATTTGTCTACAATATTCGCAGCCGCTTTTCCCTCTGTTGAGATAAATGACGGGGTCATGAAATGTATCACTGCAAAGACTCCTGTACCAATCGCTGCCGCAATTGCATTTATGATACCCATCATATATTTGTTCCATTTAAAGCAGAACGCAAAGATTGTTAAGATCAACAAAATAAGTGGTACGAAATACATAATTCCGGCTACTACACGAAAAGTAGTGTAGGTATCATAAATAGATATGATCGCCTTGTTATAATTAACATACTCTTCTCCTTCTTTTTCCGCTTTTTTAAAATCATCGGCTTCATCATCTTTGTAATTATCCACAGCATCTAAACTATTATCTAAGACAAAGTTTTTGTTAAGAAATTCCAATCCACTTGCCGGGAAAACAAGATAATCATTTTTGTCTAACGCATCTAAGCAATTGTCACAGTCATCTTCCGTATCTTTTCTACCATCGTCATCTTCAATGGTCTTTAACATTGATTTACACTTTTCTGAAAGATCCTTATCCTCGTCATCCTCATACTTTTGGAAAAATCCCTCAAAACTGCTTACTATCTTTTCCCCGGTCGGATTTAATACCGGGAAAAACATACTGATCGTAACAGCTGCCAGAAGGACAGCAAGCACAATCATCTGCCATAATTTCATTGTCTTTTTTTGTTCCATAATGTTATCCTCCATTTTTTAATTTATTATTATACCAATTCAAACATCTGACGATCCGTCCCAAAATAGAACCGGGTTTTCGGAGCACACGCAAACGGTGTATTAAACGGGATCCGGGTTCCGTCATTTAAAAACGTTCCATTGGTAGAACAATCTGTAATATAGTACATTTTATGTTCCGGTATATATTCAACCATGCAATGCTGACGACTGATCTTCGGGTCGTCAAACAAGATATTGCTTGCCTGGGAACTCGTACCAAAAACAATCTTTTCGCAGGGAAATATCGGGAAAAAATCTCCCCTATAATCGCCTTCGATTGCCAGAAGTCCGATTCTTTTTTCCTGCAGCATTTCGTTTTCCGTTTTTACAAAATTTGTAATTTTCTTTATCTTTGTAAATGCTGTGATACCGAGTATCGATGTCGCCAGCATAAACAAGTCATACAATATCCAAAGAACAAGATATTTGGATAAAAGGTATTGTCCCACGATTCCGATGCATAACTTGGTAAATGTAAGCAATACCGCTGTTATCTGATGAAAAGTGTAGACCACGGTATCTCTTTTTTCCAAATCCCACAAAATGCAGCCGGCGTGAATATGTAACATGATAATTCCCAGCAGACTTGAAAGAACCATAATGCATCCGCCATTTATCACAAATGTCATACCGCCTTCCAGTATTCCGGATGCTATGACAAGTAAAATCCAGGCTAATGCCGCCGCCGCAAAACATGCTGAAAATACAACTGCCAGAACATAGTAACAAATTGATACAAATTTATAAAATCCAGTTCCTTTTTCCATTATTACACCTCTTTCTTCTGTATTGTAGCAAGAAATATCAGGTGATTACGTGATATGTAAAAAAGAACCTGTTTTTTGTTATTTCTAGTTAAGTTCATCTTAGTTTCCATTTGTGACATTAACTATATTGTCAATATCCTTTGTCGTAATAGTCGTGGATTTATTGCTGCCACAACTGCACAGCGCCAGACATGCAGCACACAATAAAACTACTAACAGCATCTTTTTCACTACTCATTCGCCTCCTCATTTTGCACTTGACCACCAGGTTTTATTTCCAATTGCATCATAATACCGCTGTGTCGGAATAACATTTCCATCGCGGATCTCAAACACTTCCCAGATCACTCCGGGGCGATTAACAGGTACAAAGAATGTCTGGAGCAATCCCTTTTTCCCATACACACGTACGGTTGCATCTGAATTAGACATCTCATAACTTTCTTCTTGATTTCTGCAGCAATTGGTAAAATCTGCCACATAGAACTTATACTGACCGCGTTTTAACTTATAAATAGAAGTCGTTTCCGGTCCGTATCCATCCGTATCGTCAACATCAAGAGCCGTCGAATAATCACTGTTTGACATCTTATAATAGCAAATATGATAATCCTCTTCGGAAGAGGCCGGCACAAAGAGATGCGAATCCAGATCCTGCGGGGTATCGCTCCATGTAAGGACAATCCGCAACTCATCTTTTCCTAATTTTGGCGTCGCATAGATATCAATATTATTTTCTCCGGCAGACGAAATAAAAATTGAGGAATAGGCAACCATATATTGATTTCTTGTCATTTCAATCGTATACATTCCCGGCTGGAGACTTACCGTACAGGAATAATCAACATTTTGCATCTCATATAAGATTTCTCCGTCGGTATTGTTGGTTCCTTTCCGGATATTGACATCTACATCTTCCAGCTGCTCCATCCCAGCTCCGTTTGAAGCACGGTTCAGTGCATCGTAGAAAGAAAGCTGACAGTCATATTCATTCTCATCCTGCTCCGCCATGCAGACCGTCTCCTGATAAATCCCGATCTGGTCTGTGTCCGAATCAATATGATACAGCGTTTCCGGCATATAAGATTCTTTTTCAAAAGAAATCTCATAACTCATCTTGCGCGCCGGCACATAAATTTCATAATAGCCATTGTCATCTGTATTTCCCTGAAATACCTCTTTATCGGATTCCGTTGACTGCAGTTTAACGGATGCTTTGTCCACCGCATTTCCATTCTGGTCATTGACATAACCGCGGATTGAGCTTACGCCTTCAGAACCGGTCACTTTATCAAACGTATTGTAAGCGGCATTTAAGATCTCAATTTCTTTTTTGTCAAATTTTTCCTGTCTATCCTTGCTGCATTTACTGTATTCCTTTATACCACCATGTCCGGCAAGTGCCTTTTTTTCTGTATTTCCATAGCAGTAGTTGTGTTCTCCTTTTTCATCTACTACGCGCCAGTTTACAAGCGCATCTTTGTGAAAAAGATAACGTTCACCCTTTTTGCTGATCTGTGCATAATCGGGAACATAATTCACATCTTTATGAGAAAATACAAAATTAACGGCACCTTTATCCGTAAAATAATACTCCGTTATTTCCAGAATTTTATCCAGATGTTCAATGCTCACAATCTTATTGATCACATCGGTTTCCGGATTATGGTAGATCTCGTATTCCATCTGGTTTCCGGATTTTGCATTTTTAAACTGTTTCTTTTCGATACGGTAGGAGTTGATCTTACCGTCTTTACTGCTCTCCTGCGAGACATCTTCCAACGTGTAAAATAAACGGCGGTCCCACTTATATTTTTTACTGCGTTTCCCCGGCTGTTTATTTTGCGGTGTCAGATCAATCGTGTAATCATCCGCAGCCGTAGAAGCTACCGATACCACGCCCTGATCCGATGCTGCATCTTCTTTGTGCGCTCCATTTAACCCCTGCACACGGTACACCAGATCGTCCTGTGAAGACCGGGTGGCTACTGCACAATTGGCAGTAATCGAAGGATCGTCCTTATCCGTCGCTGTAAGTACACTATTGACGCTATACTCATTGATCACCACACGTCCATTACTTCCCACTACAACCTGATCGGAATTTGACGACCACACTACATTTGCCGGATCGATTCCCCGGCATGTCAGATATTTTGACATATCTGTCTCCTGGTTCACCTCAATCTCATAGGAGTTTGCCGTAAATTTTAATTCTCCCGGCACATTAATTTCCGGTGCTTCTGTCTCCTGCACACTGTCGGTCGAATCACTTTTTGCTCTATGACGGCGGCTTCGTGTATCGGAGGCAAAGACAGAAATTACCAGCACAATCAAAATGATTGCAACGACACCACTGGAAACACATGCTGCAATAACCGCACCTTTGGATTTTTTCCCGGCAGACGGCATTTGCGGCCGATTCAGATTCATCGCATCGGAAGCCGTTATCTTATTGTCTGTCATCGGCGCTCCGCAGTTTGCACAAAAGGAATACGCATCATCTACGGCAGCACCACATCTCTTACAATAGCGCATAGACCCTCTTTTCTACAGCAGTTTATATTGCTGATTTACACTGCCAAAGCAAAGAACTGTTCCTCGCTGCAATGGTGTATAGACCCCTTTTTGCAGACGGAAACCGTTTAACATATAAACTCCGTTGGTTGACAGATCTCTTACTTCATACATTCCCGCCACCGTGTTAAATCGAATGGTACAATGTGTCCGGCTGACATGCGGATCCGAGATAACAAGATTTACTCCCTGCTGGGAGCCAATCGCAAATTCCATATTTTGTAAATAAAAGACCTGCCCCGGATAGTTTCCCGTCATGCACTGTATCGCCGGCATTACCTGTGAATTCATCCCTGCTCCGGAAGACAATACATAAATTTTGTTTTTGCGGTTGTCGATCACACCTTTGAAAAACAATACAGTATATATCGTAATTGTCGCACTGATAATAAGAAATGCGATGCTTCCGAGCCAAAAACAGCTGGCGCTCCATCCATTCGACCAGTCTCTTCCCTGATACAGATATTTTTTTCTGTCATCATACGTTTCCACATATGGCAAAAAGTATGTAAAGAAGATAAGCACAAATAATAATCCACTATATACAATGCTTAAAATAGATATTATTTTTCCCAAATTCATATTGGTAAAGAAGTGAATGCTGCTGCATGTAATAATTCCTAAAACGGTCAGCATTTGTAATATAAATACTGCAATTACAAGTCCGGGTACATCGGCCCCGCAGTCATCTATCCTTCCTGCCATGGTACAGTAATAAGGAATCAACATAATAAACTGTAATCCAATCTGCGCACCAAACAGCATGATCGACTTAATCTTACGAAATACCATCGCAGCACCAAGCCCACAGGATAACAGCATGGTAAAGAGCCACAACAGTCGGAATCCATCCGTATATCTGGAATTAATATCCTTATCTCCGGTCAGGATCGTTGCTAAAAATAACAGCAGCACTCCCAGGCATACACTGCACCATAGAGAAAACTCCATCATACTGCCTGTTGTCTTGTCATAGATTAACGCCGAAAAAATATTGTCTATTTTCGATCTGGTTCCGGCATACATTCCCACTGGTCCTCCCTCTGGTCCATCCATTATCGGTCCTTTCATAAAACCAGCACCCTGATTCAAACCGACTACTCTCTGCCCGCATTTTGGACATACTTGTGCATTGTCCTGCAATTGATTTCCACATGATGTACAAAATTTCATCTTAATCTCCTCCTCATCTAAGTTGATATACATTATTTTCATTGGCTATATACAATTTGGTCATTGGCTTCAGATAATACTCCTGCCCTGCGGTCAGACGCTCGCCATTTTCCAAAAAGGTTCCGTTTCTTGATTGATCAACCACACGATATTGATTGATCGCTCCGACATAGGTAAAACTGCAATGTATCCGGCTTACCTTTGTATCATTAATTACATGCTGGCATTTTGTCGCATCTCTTCCTACCCGGATAATTTTGTCAGAGGGTAATACGATCATTGTGCCGATCTGTGCGCCCCGGATACAGATCAATCCGCCTTCCGACGCAGAGGACATCGCCAGGCTTCTTGTAACTGACATCGTATGCACATCATTTTCATATGTAAAATTACTCATACCGATTCCCCTTTCTTCTTTAACTCTTCAATCATATTAATGTATTTCCGGCTGACCGGAATCCGCTCACCATCCGACAACTCAATCTCTGTCTTGGAATACTTCCTGATAAACCGCTGATTGAGCAGATAACTTTGATGACACCGGATAAAATGGCACTCTTTCAATACTTCTTCTACGTCGCCGATCTTTCCATAAAAAGATACCTCTTCCTGTCCCCTCTGGTGGATCAGTACTTTTCTCCCTTCTCCGGAAAAATATACGACGCGGTCCAAAAACACCTGCTCTTTTCTTCCATTAATCGTAATATGCAGGCACTCTGCGTGCTTGGTCTTCTGCAGCATATAACGATTGATCTCATCCGACAGCCGCTGACCGTCAATCGGTTTGAGCAGATACGAAAATGCCTGAAAGATATAACCATCAAAGACATGTTCCTGCGATACTGTCACAAAGATAATATCCACATCCACCTGGCACTCTCTGATATACTTTGCGGTACTCAGACCATCCGTCTTTGGCATATGGATGTCCAAAAGCAGCAGATCACAATAGAAGCTGCCTTCTTCAATTGCATCAATCACTTCCTTACCGGATGAAAAATAGGTATATTCTGCATCGTCGTATTTAAATAATTCACGTTGTACAATATCATAAATCTGTTTTTGCATCCCTTTATCGTCATCGCATATTCCAATGTGAATCATCTCCACACCTCCCTGATCATTTCAGCAAAAATACTTCTTGTCCTCCTGCAATACAAATCCGCGTCCCCGGTCTCAACCGGTATGTCATCCCCACCGGCGTGGAGTTGATCTCATAAGCCGCGGCAGAACCCGGTGGAAGTGGATTTTCAAACCATCCACTCATAGCATTCCACTCTACAAGATATTCTTGATTTACAACGTTATAAGACACTTCAAATTCTTTGTCATTAACAAGCGGATTATCCACAACCAACTGGCACAATATCGGATTGCGCCCGACGGATATCGGTGCATATTCCAATGCAATATCTGCCCCTGCATACATTCCCTCTACTCCGGCCAGTCCCGGTACATGTATTGGAAAACCCGAATTGTAATTTATCGGCAGATCAATCTCCGATATTCTGCCGCGATTACCTAAAACCATTGTGACAACTGACGCACTCACGGTAAAAATCCCCAGGATAAACAGCACCATAAATCCCACCGATAAAATATTCTCATAATAATACATCGCAGCCTTTCCCGCCAATTTGCCGGAAAAATCTCCATACTTTGTAATATCTTCGAGTCCGGAAGAACTTCCGGTAAACCGGGTGACCAGATCCGAAATCTTTAAGATGGTGTCATTGAATCCACCGCTCACCTCTGCTCCAATACCTCCCGGCACAATCCACATCCCCAATACGGCAAAATAAATCTCGGCGCCGCCGAACACAGTAACAATTGGTGCTGCGATAAATTTATTCCAATGCAGCACATAGGTTAATACGAGTAAGATCAACAATGTGAGACAGATGATAAACAGGATCCTTGCAATAAGGCGGATTGGAAACAGCGTCTCATTTACCGCATCATTGATCTTATTTGTAAACGACGATGCTACCGAATTTACCGCAAATCTGGCGATCGGATTGTCTGACGTTTGCTGCAGTTCATTCACCAAATCATCCAGCGAAAGATCCACTTTCAGATTTAATAACTTCCAGCCGGAAACCGATGAAAGATCAACCCCCCATGTTTTTTCACTCTCTTTTACCATGTCATCAAAATCTTTATTTCCCAATGCCTTCTCTAAAGAGTTCTGCAGGTCTTCGCTGCTTATATTTTCATCCCAGGAGTTCAGAAGTTCGTCTTTATACTCAGAAGAACTATCTTTAATATCTTCTTTTACACTCTCAACCACGTCCTGTATCGTATCCTCTAATACATTTTTATCTACCGCATAAAATGGTAAAAACATAATGAGTGGAAGTGCCACAAGAACAATCACCAATGGGATAAACTGCCACAACCGCATTCTGTATTTCTTCATTTCACTACCTCCTACTTCTCCTTTTTTAAAAGTTTCGTAATCTGCCTGCTTAATTCTTCTACGGATTTTACTCTCTTTTCCGGTTCTAATTCCATACACTGCTGTACTAATTTAAACCATCCCTTTTTCAGTTTTCCGTCAAATTCCGCAGGAAGCTGTAACTTCTTCTTCGTTTCCATACGCGTTACTGCATCGTCTGCCTTTTCTCCTGTCAGCAGATAATACATTGTCGCTCCCACCGCATAAATATCTGTCCATGCACCGATCTTTTTTACCATATGTCCGGTTTTCGCATTGATAAACTGCTCAGGAGCCGCAAAATCTTTTTTTAATACGGCAACATTGTACACCGCTTCTTTATCGGCCATATCCATCGCCGATCCCAGATCGATCAATACAATCTCCCCATCGTTCCGATGAATGATATTAGCCGGCGAGATGTCACAATGTAATATATTATATTTATGAAGATACCGGAGTCCTTCCAGCATCGGAAGAATCAGTTCGCACATACGTTTGGGTGTGTATGCGATGTAACTTCTTGCGCGGTATTCGCGTCCGACACTTTCTCCACTTTCGTATCGCATAACCATATAGGCAGTGTCATTTTCTTCAAATACATCATAAACGGTCGGCAGATTTTTCTGTGGATTCAGACGCACTGTCAAAAGGATTTCCTGCCAAAACAACCGGTATCCCCCACGAAACGCATCCAGCGCCTGTGCAGAAGCAACCATTACATACTTTCCGTCACGCGATGCGTAACTTTCCGGAAAGTATTCTTTAATTGCAACATTTCTCAGTAAAATACGGTCGATACACAGATACGTCACACCAAATCCGCCGATTCCCAGCGGAGCAATGATCTCATAACGCCGGTTTAATATCGTCCCTGCCGGCAGAATCCTCTTTTCCATCTCCGGCCGAAGCGAACTTGACATCTTTTCAATTGCTTCCGGCTTTTGTCTCCGTGGTTTGAGCCACTTTGCAATCACCGTCTCTACGCTCTGTTCTGCATCGTATGAAAATATTACGATATCCCGGCCGGCTGCCCGGTACATCCCGTAAACTACCGGACATCCCGGTTCCGATTCGTGGCATATCATGTTCCATGCAATCTGCCGGAGTTCAACGCGCGAAATTGTAATGGACATCAATATGAAACATTCGATATTCAATTTTTCATCCATTGCCTTCCAGATAACCTGCTCCGGTTTTGCCAGTACCATCTTGGAAAGAGTATACCGTCTTGCGATCTTTCCCCCCTGGCTCCATGGATTATCTGTTAATTGCGTTGTCTCCATTTTTTACTTCTCCGTGTTCTGCTAAGTATTTTTGCGCTGCATCAATGACATTTCCTTCCGGTTTTTTCCGGTGCGGAACTGCTGCCTGCATACTGGCATTCTGCACTTTCGGCGGCTCCGGACTGTTGTCTTTTTTCTCCAGAGATTCGCCGTACAATGCCTGATAAAATTCCGCCATTGTCTGAAAACGATCCTTTTTATCAATGCTTAATGCTTTCTTTATCGCCAGATCCTGCTCTTCCGTAATCGGAACTCCAACTACTTGCAGCAGCTGTACCCGGTCGTTTGTCTGCCGTTCGATCGACCGCTGGATCTTGATCCCGCTAAGCAGATAATATATCGTGGCGCTCAGACTATAAATATCTGTCCATGGTCCCAGTTCCCCGTTGCGGTCGTACTGCTCGACAGGTGCGTATCCATGCTTTAACAAAACCGATTTATCTTCGTTCGTGTGATAATCACGGGCAGCTCCAAAATCAATCACTTTTGCTTTATACTGCCGGTCGATCATGATATTATCCGGACTGATATCTCTATGAATGATTCCACTTTTATGTACCATATTCATCGCACGAAACACATCACGAAGCATCGGAAAAAGCAATTCCGGTTTTAATTTTCCACCGCTTTTTTTCGCCAGCTGTTTGAGCGTGATTCCCTCCAGATACTCCATAACGATGTACGCGGTGCGGTTGCCATAAAAGAAATCTCTTACCGAAATGATCCCCGGCATCGTATAAAATTTTGCAAGATTTTCCGCCTCTTTTATATAGGTTCTCAAACCACCCATATAGGCTGTCATGGATTTGTCCTTATGTTCTGTATATACATCTACACTATATTGTGTGTACGCATATGAATTTGAATTCGTCTGGTTTTCCGGCCGGAAAGCCACACCTTTGGGAAAATATTCTTTGATACAGACTTTCGTGCAAAGAAATAAATTCCATCCGATATAAGTGATACCAAAACCACCCACACCGATCACTTTTCCGATCAAATATTTTCCATTTAATATCTCCATCGGCGGAAGACTGTTTGCCGGTTTTTGATATTTTGGCAGCCAGAATCCACAGTGCGGACACGGCTTCGACGGGTCTTCTAATTCAGTCATACATCCCATACAAAGTCGATTGGGATCTATAAACTTTTTCGCCATGTTTGTCACCACTTTCGTTAGTTAGTTTGGTATTTTTCAGGGATACTTACCTTGTATATCTCCCATTTACTATCTTTGTAAGCATAAATATAATTGTCTATTTGCTCGAATTTATTATAACCATCCAGCAGCCGTTTACCGTCTTCTACTTCATAGAGATTAAATAAACCGGATTCCTCATCTTGCGTATATAACAATACACCCGACGTTGAAGGATCTATGCCGGAAAAAGAACTATATTCTTTTTTGTTATAAACAAAATATTGGGGTTCCCCATCTTCTTTTATTAGTTTAATCCTGAAAATCTGCTTCCGCTTTTTTTCTTTTTATTTAACCCGGAAAACCGATTGTCCGATGTATCGGCTTCATGCGGCATAGTCGTACTTGGTTGTGCCTGCTGCACTTTTTCCGGTTCTTTGGTCGGTTTTGGTGTTGGCTTTGGACCAATACTGGTATAAAGGATCAATTCCGATCCCCGGCTGCTATAAGTATTTATTGTTTCACCTGCCTTGATTGACTGATCGCTGATCTTACCTTTTTTCACACTGCTGTGCGCTGTGTCTTTTACCTTTTCAATATTCAATACAAGAGCCATGTCTTTCAGTTTTTTCTCCGCTTCTTTTACGGACATATTTTTCAGATTCGGCATCTTGACATCATAATCACTTTTCTTGCCAATCGAATAGATCAAGGTAATCCCAAGTTCACTCGAATCACCAATCGTGTAATCTTCTCCTGCCGCTACCGTCTGCACAACCAGCTGCCCACTTGGTATATCATCTGAAAAACTTTCATCTGTTTTAACCGGGATGTCTTTACTTTCAAAAAAGTTCACTGCATCTTCACGATTCATTGTGGAGCAATCCGGCATTGTAAATGTACTATTTCCACCGCTGACCGTCAGATTTACAACATCCCCTTCCTGCAGATTTGTACCCGACTTGATACTTTGCGCCGTAACTTTTCCTTTTTCCGTACCCGGATTGTATTCGTAGGTAAGTTTTTCATAAAATGGTATACCCGCCTCCTGAAGACTTGCAACCGCTTCTTCACTGGTCTTTCCAACACAATCCGGCATCATAACATCGGAAGAGATCTGAGTCACTTCGACCGTTTCCTTTTTCGTCAATATCCTGCTGGCTGCAAATATTCCACCTGCCACGACCAATATTGCCGCAAATAAAATCAATCCTTTGACAGGTGCCGACATTTTTGCCAGTTTTCCCTGCTTCGTTTCCATCATAAGCTGGTACGGCAGGATCCAATCCGGCTCGTACTTTGGCTCAAATCCTGTGCCATCCAGTGCTTCCATAAAATCACCCGCACTCTGCAGGCGGTGCTCCGGCCGGATGTTCAGACATACCATGATCGCCATCTCTGCCTGCTCCGGAATCGACACGCCGAGAGCGGATGGCGGCACCAGCGTATCTTCGTTGACACGTTCATTGGCAGGCGCCGGTTTCATTCCTGTCAGCATCCGGTAAAATAACGCAGCGACTGCATAAAGATCGGTATAAGGTCCCTGTTTTGCCGTCTTGGAATACTGTTCAATCGGCGCATATCCGACTTTCAGCACGATGTCCGAACGCGTATTGATCAAGTCTGCCGTATGCTTTGCGGCTCCAAAATCGATCAATTTGATCACACCTTCATTTGTAATAAATACGTTATCCGGTGCAATATCACGGTGCAGAATCCCTTGTCTATGTACATCACGGAGGGTATGCAGCACCGTCAGAATCACCTGGCGGCACCACTCATACTCTCTTTTTCCACCACTTTTTTTCAGGATATTTTTTACATCCATTCCTTCGAGATATTCCATAACGATATAACCGGTTCCGTTTGCCTCAAAATAACTGGCAATGGATACGACACCTTTGACGGTGTCCTGCAGAGACGCCAGACTGCGCGCCTCCTGCAAAAACGACTGCAAACCGGCACGAAAACGTCCTTTCATCTCGCTGTCGGTTACCGTCACGGTCACACCATCCTCGTTTCTCTCCGTAATCTGTCTTGGATAAAATTCTTTGATCGCAACTTTTCGCTGCAATACCTGATCCCATCCGATGTAAGTGATTCCAAAACCACCAAATCCAATCGAATAGCCGATCAGAAATTTTCCCTGCAGTACGGTCCCCGGAGGAAGCATTTCCGATGCGTTCTCCTGCCGTACTTTCAGCGGTTTCCCACATGCGGGGCAAGTATGTACTTTTTCATCTTGAATCTGATGCATGCAATGATAACATAATCGCATAATGTGTTCCTCCTTGGAATTGGTTAGTTAGTATTTCCTATATTTGGACTTTTTCTCTGTGCTGGGGGTTCTGTCTCCCACGATGGTGGTGCCGCAGATTTTTCCGGTGCCTGTGTAACTACCGGTTCCGGCTGTGGTTCCCGTACCTGGAGTGTAAATTCCAGATTATCCTCCTGTGGGCTGAACGTCTTCTTTACATCATTGCCCTTTTTGATCGTAACGCCCTCTACGACCGCACTTGCGGTTTTTGCATCCGGATCCGAGTACTTGATAGAACAGTTTTTATTTCCCATAATTTCTTTGATCTTAGCAGATACCTGATCTGCTGTCTTGCCAAGCATTGAGGAAAGGTTTCCATCCGCATGGATTACCCGGAACACAACACTGGTATTCTCCGAATCCGAAGCATCAAGTTTATTCGACTTTGGGCTGTACTGATATGCTACATTTCCCGGTCTGAATTTATCATCAGTAGAACTCTCAAACGTATAATTATCGCTATCCACAAAACTTGCACTTTCTACGCTCTCTTTACGTCCGGTTTTCTGTGGTTTTCCATTTTTATCCCGGTTATACAATGGCATCTTAACCGATTGAATTGGTTTACCCACCTGATTTCCAACGGTTTTTTCAAAATTACCGGTATAGAAATAATCACAGGCGTAATAATACACTTTATCAATATTGGCAATTTCTATCACTTGAGACTGCTTATTTTGATCTTGTACATTATCAATCACACTGCCATCTTTCATACGGATTTTCGCCAGACTTCCGTAGGGTTTTCCTTTGGCTTCCGCTCTGTCCGTGATTCCTTCGCCCTGTTTATCAGTGAGTTTTATCGCCTCCATAAGCAATCTGGCATCTTTAAATTCATTGATTTCGGAGTAATGAATCTTTTGGTTATTACCAACAATATATTTAACAATATCTCCTTTTTTCAATTTTTCTCCTTCATTTTTACTCTGGAATGCAATTTTACCTGCGTAATCCTGACTAAAAACAAAGTCTTCATCTTCACTCTTTTTCAACGAAATATTCAAACCCTTATACGTTTCTTCTGAATCAAAGTCTTTTTTCGCTTCTTCCGGTGTCTTACCGATAAGATTCTGCATTAATGCCTGACTCGTACCATCTTGTCCCACTTCACTTTGTTGCTGCTGCTTTTCAGACTGCATACGGAATACAACCACACCTCCTGCCACAACAACACACAAAAGTCCGGCCACAAGCACTTTTGCCCATATAGGGAATTTTCCTGTCTCACGCCGTTTTTGTTTTACCTGGATACGTCTTACTTCCGGACTGTTTAATTCCTGCAAAAATACTTCTGCAGATGGTGTACGGTCTTTTTGATACACATTTAACGCATTCATCATCGCATTTTCTACATTTTCCGGGATCGAGATACCAAGTTTTGACGGCTCTTTTAATTCATCTAAGAGCGCACGGTCTACCGACTCGATCGGAACGGTTCCGGTAATCATATAATACATTACCGCTCCCAGTGCATAAACATCCGTCCACGGTCCGCGAACTCCCTGGCTGCGGTACTGTTCTTCCGGCGCAAAGCCCTGCTTCAAAATAATAGCAAGGCTGGATGAATTTGCTGTCGTAACATAACGTGTTGAACCGAAATCCAGCAATTTGACTTCGCCGTCGTTTGTAAGCATGATCGTATCCGGTGAAATATCACAGTGAATGATATCCATCGGATGTACCAGACTTAGTCCTGCCAAAATTTGGCAAACAAAATCTTTGGCTTCCTGCCAGCTGAATTTTCCCTTGGTTTCCATCAGCTCTTTCAACGTCTGTCCTTCAACATATTCTGAAATAACATATCCGGTATCATTTTCCGCAACGCAGTCATAGACCTTTGCAATTCCCTGCGGATTTTCCAAATGCTGGATACGGTTTGCCTCATTCAAGAACGTAGTCAATCCCTGGTTAAACAATTCCAATGCATCGCCGGAGTAAATGGTAACTTCTTTTTCTCCGGCAGATCGTGTGGAAAATTCACTCGGAAGATATTCTTTTACCATTACTTTTTCGTTTTTCTCGGCATCCATACCAAGGTAAGTAACCGTGTATCCTCCGTATTTTACTACCTTACCAAGGATATATTTTTTCCCAATAATCGTACCGGGAGTCAGATAATAGGATTCCTGTGTAAATGCCGCTTCATTAAATCCGCAATGTGGACAAACAGCGGCTGAATCTTCCATCTGCTCCATACAGCCTAAACATAATTTCATAGGTCTTCCTCCTAACCTTTGATTTTAATTACCTTTGAATATGGAGATTTTTGCTTTCCATACACAGCAATTGCTCGGAAATATCTCACATTTCCTTCTTTAACATAAAAACTTTTAAATTTTGATTTTTTAAATCCTTTATCTTTTTTCTTTGAATATTCATATAAAACTTTTGTTGCGCCTTTTACATTAGAGGCCTTAAAAGATACGATACAATATCTTCCATCAACATAAGTTTTTACTGCTCCTTTATTCTTTGTTACTTTCGGTCTCGGATATACCGTCGATACTGCAATTTCAATGCTCTTTCCATCTTTGGTAACCAAAGTAACTTTCACATTTTTGCAGTATTTTTTCACCTTAATGGTTTCTTTTTTCGCGTCTACTGCCAATGCCTTTTTGGCTTTTTTCGGAACTGTAATTTTACTTAATTTAAGTTCTTTTCCAAAGATATCTTTTATCTTCTTCGTCTTCTTAAATGTAATCGAAACTTTCGCATTATAGCCGGTTATCTTCCACGATCCAGCTGCTTTCTTTGTCTCTTTTGTCGCTTTATTGTAGATGTCGCAAGTATAAGTCATCGTTCCTTTTTTGCTCACTTTGATCGATAATGTATCACTGTCTCCATCTACTTTTTTGCCATTACAATACCACTGATATTGCAGAGCTGACTTATCTGCATTTTCAACAATAATCTGCAATTTCAGATCTTTTTTGCTGATTGGTGCAAAATATTCTCCATCTTTCTTTACAAGTGACTGCGTAATCTTCATAGCCGGTGCTGCCGTAGGTGCTGCGGTTGGTACTACAGTTGGCACTGCTGTCGGAACGAGCGTTGGAGCTGTCGTCGGAGCATCTGTCGGTGGTACTGCTGTCGGCGTTGGAGTTGGCTCATCTGTTGGCGGTGCGGGTGAATCCGTCGGTGGTACTGGCGAATCTGTTGGTGGTGCCGGCGAATCTGTTGGTGGTACTGGCGAATCTGTTGGTGGTACTGGTGAATCCGTCGGTGGTACTGGCGAATCTGTTG
>DJNB01000078.1:5744-6031 GCA_002435545.1 Lachnoclostridium sp. UBA6475 | reverse complement strand
TTTGGTCTTTTTGACAGTGCACTTGCTTTTTTTCTTGTGTATTGCCTTTGGACCTCTTGGTTAAAGGGAAAACGTATCGGCCAGATTTTAGGCATCATTTTCGGGACTCTGGTGTTTACCACCTACCTCACTTTGTTTATCTGGTTTAACACACCGGGTGTATGGGTTCGCCCGGATATCCGGACGATCATTTACGCAGCGCCTATCGTCCTGACGGTTCTTCTCTCCATCTTGACACTGCTCTCACAGCAGCCAAAGAAAAACGAAGAAAAAAACGGCGAGGAGGC
>DJNB01000078.1:0-5688 GCA_002435545.1 Lachnoclostridium sp. UBA6475 | reverse complement strand
TGCTACCGGTGAACCGGCAAAATAATACTGGGTTTCAAATACTACAATCATACAGGAGGTTGCCTATGTTTGAAAATGCGATTAAAATACCATCAAGGATCAACAGCAAGATTTTACTGAAAGTGGTTCCGGGGCATTTTGCTACCAGCCACTCCCACATTAACTATTACATGGACATGACACGTTTGAAAGTTGGACAGCGTGAAGCAAAAGCTGTCGCTTCCACCATGGCAAATCACTACAAATACAATACGCCGATCGATGCGATCGTCTGCATGGACGGAACTTATGTAATTGGTGCTTATCTTGCCGAAATTCTTACAGATGCCGGCGTTATTTCCATGAATGCCCATCAGAGTATCTATGTTATTGAGCCGGAATTTGATTCCAGCGGCCAGATGTTTTTCCGCGATAATATCCAGCCAATGGTAAGAGGAAAAAATATTCTGTTGCTGGTAGCTTCTGCTACTACCGGAAAAACGATCGATCAATGTCTGGAATGTTTGGAATACTATGGTGGAATCATTCAGGGATTGTCTGCCATCTTTAGTGCAAAAGACGAAATTCACGGATACCCGGTACGTTCGATCTTTACTACAGAGGATTTCTCGGATTATAAATCTTTTACACAAAGAGACTGTCCTCTTTGTCATGCTGGGCAGAAAATTGATGCTATTGTAAACAGTTACGGATACTCAAAACTGTAATTATTCGTTAAAACAAACAGTCCGCCGCAGGGAAACATCTTCTCTGTGACGGACTTTTATTTTCCTTGTTTTTTCCTTATTTTTCCAATAATTCTTCTGCCAGCCGGTTCATCTCTTCTACATTTTTATCATTCATCGTAGATCGGATTGTTACCTGGCTGTCGCAAATGGTAAGGTTCTTCATCTCTTCAAGAATTGCACGCATCTGCTTTCCTGCCATCGGCGCCCAGGAACCATTTTCCATAATACCGACGGTACGTTTCTGGTAATTTTTGCTCTTTAAATGGCGAAGGAAGTCTTCCATAACCGGGAAAATTCCGCCATCGTACGTTGCGGCCGCTACCACAATCTTGTCATAACGGAATGCATCTTCGATCACTTCTGCCATATCCTCACGGGAAAGATCGCTGACAACCACTTTCTTTGCGCCCTTTTCTTTCAGGATTTCCGCCATCTTCTCTGCGGCTTTTGCTGTATTTCCATGGATAGAAGCATATGCTACCAATACTCCCTCATCCTCCGGTTCGTAACTGCTCCAGGTATTATACTTGTCAATGTAATAGCCAAGATTTTCTTTCAAAATCGGTCCGTGAAGCGGACAGATCATCTGAATATCCAATGTTGCCGCTTTCTTCAACAATGCCTGAACCTGCGCACCATATTTTCCTACAATGTTAAAATAATATCTTCTGGCTTCACAAGCCCAATCTGCCTCTACAGACAATGCACCGAATTTTCCAAATCCATCTGCTGAAAATAAGATTTTTTCGCTCTTTTCATAGGTTACCATAACTTCCGGCCAATGTACCATCGGTGCCATGAAAAACTGAAGTGTATGTGCTCCCAGAGAAATTTCTTCGCCTTCTTTTACCACTACGCTGCGGTCACTCAGATCAAAATCAAAGAACTGCGGCATCATCGAAAACGTCTTTGCATTTCCAATAATCTTCATTTCCGGATACATTTCCGCGATTTTCTGAATATTTGCTGCGTGATCCGGCTCCATATGGGATACCACAAGATACGACGGCGTTTTCTCCTGAAGAACGTTCTTCACATTGTCGATCCACTCATCTGTCGCACGATGATCCACAGTATCCATGATCGTAATTTTATCATCCATGATCACATAAGAATTATAAGACACGCCTTCCGGAACAATATACTGGCTTTCAAAAAGATCCAGTGTCGTATCGTCCGCACCTACATAAAAAATAGAATCTGAAATTGTTATATCTTTCATTTTATCTGCTTCCTTTCTACCTAATCTTTCTTAAATGATACCATAAAGCACTCTGAAATTCAAAGGGATTTTGAATCATTTATTTACAATCATGGGATTTTGAGGTAAAATAAATGTAATTATTATGTTTGAACACACAAGGAGGACATTATGAAGCAGATTACAATAGGTTTTTTAGGGCTTGGTCTGATCGGCGGTTCGATTGCCCGTTCTATCCGAAAAAATTTTCCCGCTTCCAAAATCATAGTCTACAGTCGTAGAAAAAACGAAGATTTGATACAAGGAAAAAAGGACGGAATTATCAGTGAAATCTACTATAATATAGATTCCCATTTTTCGGAGTGTGATATCATCTTCTTATGTGCTCCCGTATTGCAAAACATACAATTTTTGTCGCAATTGAAACCTCTTATTAACAAAAAATGTATTATTACAGATGTTGGAAGTGTAAAGGGTAATATCCACAAAGAAGTCGAGAAACTGGGGCTTGAATCTCAGTTTATCGGTGGACATCCTATGGCAGGTTCCGAAAAAACAGGGTTTGCAAATTCTTCTGATGATTTATTGCAGAACTCCTACTATCTTCTCACCCCATGCAAGACCACACCGGAAGAAAGTGTTCTTTTTTTGAAAAAAATTCTTTCCGGAACAGGCGCTGTTTTCGCGGACGTAGATGCCTCTCTTCACGATGACATCACTGCTGCGATCAGCCATGTACCGCACATTGTAGCGGCTTCTCTCGTCAACATGGTTCGTGAAAATGATACGCCAAATGAACTTATGAAAGCCTTTGCCGCCGGTGGTTTCAAAGATATCACACGAATTGCTTCCTCTTCTCCGGAAATGTGGGAAAGCATCTGCCTCTCAAATGCAGAGAGCATCGACCATTTTCTTTCCCTTATGATTGAAGAACTAACCAAAGTACGGTCTTATATTTCATCGGAGCAGGGAGATAAGATCAATCATTTCTTTGCTGCCTCAAGAGATTACAGAAATTCAATCCAAGATTAAAGATATAGAAAAAGAACCTTCTACTTTGCTCTTTCTTTGGAGTAATTTAGAAGGTTCTTTCCTATGAAAATTTAGTATCGCTTACTCGCTCTCTTTTTTGGCAAGCCAGTTCTGCTTATCTTGTTCTGTAATTTTGCGAATGATGCGGCATGGATTTCCCGCAGCTACAACGCCATCCGGGATATCACCTGTCACAACAGCTCCTGCTCCAATGACAACATTACTTCCAATATGCGCGCCCGGTACAATCGTAACATTACCGCCAATCCATACATTATCACCGATCGTCACTTCTTTTGCATATTCATAGCCCTCATTACGAGCCGGTGCATAAATCGGATGACACGGTGTATAGATCTGAACATTTGGTCCTAAAAATACATGGTCACCAATTGTAACTTTTGCAGAATCTAAAATGACACAGCCGTAATTCGCATAGAAATTGTCACCGACATGAATATTAAAACCATAATCACAACGGAACGGAGGCTCTACACATACCGTTTCTCCGACACTGCCAAACAGATCCCGTACAATCCGCTCTCTGCCATCTGCATCATCATATCGTGTCCGATTAAACTCATCTGTCAACTTTCTGGTCTTAAATATAACTTCATGCAATTCATCATCAAAGCGATATATCTTTCCGGCCGTCATTTTTTCCTTCTGCTCAGAAGTAGCAGCCGTACCAAATTCCAGTGTTGTCAAGCCACCAAAATCTGCCTGCTGGTTTCCTGCTGAATTTGCAAATGCATCGGTTGATCCACCGGTAACAAATTCGACATTTCCCAAACCACTTGGCTGTTCTTCCTGAAGCATGGATGCAAGATTATCTTCTTCATCTGATGCTGCAACCCCTGTGATCTCACCTGACAACAAAACATTATCATCCTGTGTTTGCTTTGGTGCAGATAAATCCACATCACCAACCTGCCATACCGGCAGATCTTCCTGATTCGGATTCATCGGGTCAAATACCGTTTCTTTTTCTGCTTCTTTGGCTGCCTCTTCCAAAATTTCTTCCTGTTTTTTCCGTGCAGCTTCTTCTATCTCTTCCTGCTCACGGCGTGCTTTTTCTTCTTCCTGCGCTTTCTGTATGGCCTCTTCTTCTGCCTTACGCCGTGCTTCCTCTTCCTCGGCTCTTTGTCTTGCTTCTTCCTCCGCAGCCAGACGAAGTTTTTCCTCTTCCTCGGCTTTGCGGCGGGCTTCTTCCTCTGCTATACGACGGGCTTCTTCCTCTGCCTTTTGACGAGCTTCCTCTTCTGCCTTGCGCCGTACTTCTTCTTCCGCTTTTTGACGAGCCTCCTCTTCCGCTCTGCGGCGGGCTTCCTCTTCTTCCGCTTTACGGCGGGCCTCTTCTTCTGCCTTACGTCGTGCCTCCTCTTCTTCCGCTCTGCGGCGGGCTTCTTCTTCCTCCGCTTTACGACGGGCTTCTTCTTCCGCTTTGCGGCGTTCTTCCTCTTCTTCTGCGCGGAGTTCATCTGCAAATGCTTCCATGACCTTATCTTTCATAGCTGCACCAATCTGCTCATGTTCTTCCGGCATAAGATGAAGACAATCTGCTCCGCTCGACATAGCCACGACAGCAAGATCTATAAATCCTGCCCCAACTTCCTTTGCTACTTTTGAAAACTGTGGTGCAAAATCAAAAGAATAGTCGATCTGAGCACGTCCAAACTCCAAACTTAATGTTGGCGAAAATTCGATTTCATCCCCCAAAAGCATTGGACTTGCGATCAAAATTTTTGCATCCGTTTTCTGCTGGATCAGTTCACACATTTGCTTCAGATTTTCAGCAATCAGCGCAGGTGTTGCATCAAAATATTTTTTCAGATCATTGGTTCCCAGCATCAGCACAACAAGATCCAAAGGTGCATTGGCTTCCAGACTTGCTTCGATGTCACGCATACCATTACAGCCTTCCATATACGGATCATCAAAAGCAATCGTTCTTCCATTTTTTCCATCTGCAACAACTTCGAAACGATCCCCCAATAATTTTCCCATGATTCCAGGCCATATGCTATCCTCTGCATATCTCTGTCCATCCGGAGAATAGCCATATGTATTTGAATCACCAAAACATAATATCCTTCTCATTTTTTATACCTTCCTTTACAAAAATTGTTACTACCTGCATTATAATAATATTAGTATAACATACTTGAAAAAATATCGCTAGTCTTATGACAAATTTTTTCACTTTTTTTGTAAATCATCCAGTGTTTTTGTATAGGATGGCAGAAATTCTTCCATAAACACGTCAACTTCCGGAAGTTCCATCTTTTTCAGCGATTCCACAATCGTCTCATATGCCGTGGAAAATTCCGAATTTCCAGCCTTTTTTTCCTCGATACACTTGATCAGTGCAGACAATTTATCTGCGCCCTTTACAAGCCGCCACAATGCTTCTTCCCCGGACTGTTCCAGAAAAATTTCACGGTAATACGGCTGCATATAATCCGGCAGTTGGTTTAACAGGGTCACGCTTGCCACACGTTCCACCTTTTTATATGCCCTTTGAATCTCTTCATCATAGTATTTCACCGGCGTAGGCATGTCCCCGGTAATGATTTCATTGGCATCATGGTACAACCCCATTAATGTAATTTTTCCAAGGTCAATATCTTTTCCAAATTTTTGCTTTGCAATAATTCCCAGTGCATGAGCGATCATTGCCACTTCGAGAGAATGTTCGCTGATATTTTCTTTTACAGAATTTCTCAT
>DJNB01000022.1 GCA_002435545.1 Lachnoclostridium sp. UBA6475 | reverse complement strand
GATATATAGTTTCTTTCTTGCCGACAACGCAGATGCGGTTATAGATGCAGGAACGGACAAAGTAATCTTTCTTCATCATGCCGCTGGCAAGGATACGGGCTTCGATTTGTCTGCGTTCAGCATCACTGATTCTAAAACTTATAGTTGGGTGTTTGTGTTGATTGCTCATAGAAAAGCTCCTTTCATAGTGGGTGTGGCAGCAGGCACAGTTAAGCACCCGCAAGCCACATTTGATTATTCGTTTTTAGTAGTAAAAGTAGATTATATCTGCCATGGATTTCATAGAAGCAATATTGGATTATTGCAACTAATTTGCTACCAAAGTTTTTGAAAACAACATGAAAAGAGTAACATTAGATGAAATAGATGCGGTGGAACATCGCATAAAATCAGCATTTTTGATTTGATGATACTTCCTTTGGGAAGAGTTTGAGTAAAAGCTAAATCCCGACAAAGCCTATATATATGGGCTTTGTCGGGATTTTTTTGATGGCGTTGGGTACGATTTGGGTACAAAATTAATTTTGTATTTCAAGTAAAGCCGATGTACCATCTGTAGTTAACGTAATCAACTCTAAGTCTTTAGAGTCCTGGCTTAATTGTTTAGAAAACAATAGAACCTTTATTTTCTGAAATTGATTATCCTCTATAGAGAGAGAATAACAATTTTGCATATACAGCTCCTTTAAACTTTGTTCAAAATCTTCTTTTATTTTTTTTGAGTGAATATTCTCGTGCGGTAACACCGCAAGTCCGGCAGGCAGGAAACCGCCTGTCCGGGCTAGCGGGAACCGCTTATGCGAAATTACTCGCGTAATGTTTTGTCCAAGCCATAAACCTCTCGCATTGAGATGTCATGTTCGGCATCAATACTTGTGATGTTGATGCGATAGCTGTCATGGGCAATGCGGTCAATGATTGCATCTGCCAGAGGGCTGTCATCACCACCCAGTTGGTCGTACCACTCCTCGAACTCATACTGGGAGCAGAAAATCGTTGAAGATTTCTTGCGCCTCCGATGGAGTAGTTCGAAGATATCCCTTTGTTCGGATTCCGTCGGTTTCAATAGAAGCCATTCATCCAAAATCAGAACAACAGGATTGGCATACTTAGCCATTACCCTTTTGTAGTTGCCATCTGTCCGTGCCATCTCCAGATCAATAAGCAGATCAGGCAGACGGACATATTTGGTATTGTAATACTGTTTACAGGCTTCCATGCCAAACGCACAGGCCATGTAAGTTTTACCGCAGCCTGTAGCACCGGTAATAAAAAGATTCCGGTGTTCAGATATATATTCGCAAGTAGCAAGTCTACGAATCAGTTCCTTGTTCAGCTTGCGCCCGGAAGTATAGTTGATATCCATGATATTCGCTTCCGGCTGGTCGAATCCGGCATTCCTGGTCAATCTTTTGAGACGGTTGTTTTTGCGACTGCTGTATTCGATATCCACCAGCATGCCGAATTGATCCTCAAAGGGAATCTCCTTGAATTTTGGGTCGTCGAGCTGGTTGCGGAATGCATCTGCCATTGCGGTAAGACGCATTTCTATTAATTTATCCATTGTACTCTGATTTGTCATATGTGTTTACCTCCGATAGTAATCGGCACCTCGTGTGATGCCATGTGCTTTATGTGTGGTCTTGGTATCGATTGCTTCCGATGCCAGTTTTTCTGAACTGGTTACAAGGATGTTTTTAATGCTCTTGTAACTGGGGGAGGCTGTATAGGATAAGGCCTTTCTACAGGCCGCTTCCAATAACGCATCTGAGTATTTCTCAGAAAGCTTAAGAAGCCCCATACAGCTTCGGTAGGTTTGTTGTTCCACACTTTTGGAGGTCAATATCGCATTGACTGCAGTGTACGTATTTATGCCAATCCGCTCAGCCCATTTACGGAAGCGGTCACCGTTCCATTCCAGATATTTCTGGTGGTCTGCCGGCATATGTTCAGTAATGGTGCTGTACTGTCCGGGGCGCCCTTTCAGACGACGATGGGAAGCAATGCGGTTATGGTTGTAGAAAATTTCAATCGTGGTATCTGTTACCCTTACATCAACTTTCTTTTTGATGTATTCATACGGAACGGAGTATAGCATTCCGTCCACAGATATGTGATAATTGAACTGGACAGTGGCTGTTTTCCAGTCGCTCAGTTCAAAACGGGTAGCAGGTAATGGTGCCAGCAATGGTTTTTCTTCCCCAAGAAATAAGCTTCGCCGACTACCCTCTTTCTTCTGAAAGAGCCTTTGGTTGAACAGTTCCAACTTATCTCTGATTGCCCGGTTCAATTCGGCAAGGGAGAAGAACTGTTCATCCCGAAGTGCTGCTGTGATCCAGGTAGAAATATTTCCTACCGTTCCCTCAGCATTCGGCTTATCTTTGGGCGCCCTGACACGTGCCGGAATAATGGCAGTGCCATAGTGTTCGGCCATTTCCTGATAGGTTTCATTGATCTGCGGGTCTTTCCATCCACCATTGTGAACAACTGCAGTCTTGCAGTTATCCGGCACAAGTATTCTGGCAACACCGCCAAAAAACTCGTACATATGGACATGGGCAGTGATCCATGATCTCTGTTTCATATCCGGAAATGCTTCCACATATGCATACTGGCTGTAAGTCATTACGCCTACAAATATGTAAGCTTTTAAGATTTCATTGGTATCCGGGTCAATGATTGTTGCAGGATCACCTGCCCAGTCAACCTCGACCTGTTCGCCGGGTTTACGGCTGATATGCATGGTAGCACGCCGTTTCTGCTCATCCTGCTGGATGTGATAGCAGAACTGGGAATACATAAGTGATTCTTCGCCATTTGCACGGCAGTCCTCCATGTATTCTGTCCACAAGAGTTTCTTACTGACTCCGTTACGGAGTAATTCTTTGTGAACATAATCGTAGTCGGGCATCCTTTTATTGGATTTGACTTGTTTTGCAGAAGGAAAAAACTTTTCTGCAAGAATAGCATCGGTATCGCTCTTATCAAGTGGCCAGGAAATATCTAATTCCTTTGCACGCTTCAAAACGCGATTGACCGTTTTCTTGGAGACATTGCAGCTGTCGGCAATGCTCTGCTGACTGAGACCCAGACTTTTTAGCCTGAGAATCTCTCGATACTTGGTCATGGACATGACCTCCTTTGAATGAATTTACACCAGCTGGTGCATGATTACATTCTAAAGGATTTATGATAAGGGTTTCCATCACCGGAATGATGGTTTCCTAAAAAACGGATTTGCGGTTTCCTGTCACCGGACAGCAGGGACACGGGTACCGGATTATTCATGAAAGAAAATTCTATCAGAAGATAACCGATTTGTATGCTACAGCCATTGATTATGATAAAAATTCTGCGACGACGAGAAGGTTTTATGCGACAGTCCAGAATAAAATGCATTATGCCGTTCATGGACATACAGCTGCAGAGTTGATCGTGGAAAGAGCCGACCATACAAAGGAGCATATGGGATTAACCACCTGGGCAGATGCTCCTGATGGAAAGATTAAGAAAAGTGATGTTACGGTTGCTAAGAATTATTTGAGTCAGGATGAAATGAAGCAGCTGAACCGTATGGTTACGGCATACCTGGATTTTGCTGAAAACATGACATTACGGCATATTCCCCTTACGATGCAGGACTGGGAAAAGAGGCTCAACAGCTTCATTGAAATGTTTGATTACGGTATTTTACAGGATGCAG
>DJNB01000152.1:1262-16160 GCA_002435545.1 Lachnoclostridium sp. UBA6475 | reverse complement strand
TCAAGATTCCGAGAGATCATCTCATTTTACATGATATTGATCCTTTTGAATAGGGCTATATTTTAGTTAAATGTGTCTTTTTTTTATTTCTTCTTTACCGACACTTTTACTTTTACCATTTTGTCTCCACTCTTTACTGTGATTACGGCCTTTCCTGCTTTCACAGCTTTGATCTTTCCGGTTTTACTCACCTTCGCCACTTTTTTGTCCGAAGATTTATATGTTATCTTCTCCTGCGAAGTCAGCGGTGTCAGTTCCGTTTTTATCTTAAAGATTTTTCCCTTTTTGAGTGTCAGCTTCTGCTTTTCGATATTCGTCAGCGTCAGTTTCTCTGTCTTAACCTTTGTTTTCCGGACTTTTACCTCAACCGAGGCAGATGCACCTCTTTGGGTGGTAACGGTAATGACAGCCGTACCCACCTTTTTGGCCTTAATCTTTCCCTTTTTGGTTACGGTTGCTACCTTGGTATCGGAAGATTCCCATTTTTCAATGGAATCCCCTTTGGTAAGCGTCGCTTTTACCGCCGTTGTACTCTTTCCTTTCTGCAGTACAAGGGATGAGACATTTAACGTTACTGTTGCTGTCGGCTCCGGTCCCGGCGTTGGCTGTGCCGGTATAATCGGCTGTGGTGTAACGATTGGCTCCGAGGGTGTCGTCGGCTCTGGCACTACGGTCGGCTCCGGCACTGTTGTTGGCTGCGGTACAACGGTCGGCTGTACGGGTTCCGTTGGCTCCGGTGTGACCGTCGGCACTGGCACTACGGTCGGCTCCGGTGCGACGGTCGGGTGTATGGTTGCCGTTGGCTCCGGTGCGACGGTTGGTTGTACGGTTGCCGTTGGCTGTGGTGCGACCGTCGGCTCTGGTGCGATAGTCGGCTGTACTGATGCCGTTGGCTCCGGTGCGACGGTTGGCTGTACGGTTGCCGTTGGCTCCGGTGCGTCGGTTGGCTGTACGGTTGCCGTTGGCTCCGGTGTGACTGTCGGCTGTACGGTTGCCGTTGGCTCCGGTATCATCGTCGGCTCCGGCACTGCGGTTGGCTGTACCGGTGCTGTCGGCTGCGGTGCAACAGTTGGCGTCGGCGTCACTTTCGGTATTTCATTCCATTTTGCATACAGCGTAATATTTTCTGTTACAGGAGTCGTAAAATCATATGCCTCGGTACATTCTGCATCGCGATACCAACCGGCAAACGTATATCCGGTTTTCACCGGTGTTTCCGGACTGACTACTGTTGCATTATGCTCCACGGACTGGCTTTCTACTGCGCTTCCTCCTACGGTGTCAAATGTTACACGATAGGTATTGAGATTCCATTTTGCATACAACATAATATTTTCTGTTACAGGAGTCGTAAAATCATATGCCTCGGTACATTCTGCATCGCGATACCAGCCTGCAAACGTATAGCCGGTTTTCACCGGTACTTCCGGACTGGCTGCCGCTGAATTATACTCCACAGACTGACTTTCTACCGCACTTCCGCCTGCGGTGTCAAATGTTACATCATACGTATTGATGTTCCATTTTGCATATAGCGTAATATTCTCTGTTACAAGAGTGGTAAAATCATATGCCTCGGTACATTCTGCATCGCGATACCAGCCGGCAAAGGTATATCCGTTTTTTTCCGGTGGTGCCGGGCTGAGCGCTGTCCCCGGATACATTACTTTCTGTTCCGACAGCGGGGTAACGCCTTCACCGGTAACAAAACTGATCGTAAACTCCTCTGTGGCATATAGATCCGTATCTCCCGTAATCGTATAAGATTCTCCTGCCCCTGTGCAATAGTTCTCATCCGTATACCACTGCACTGCCTTATGATATTTCTCATTAGCCAGATATGCCATATTTATTTCCTTGCCAATTTTTCCATAATATGTCAGAACTTCATTTGGATAATGCAGCGTAATCCTGGCTGTCTCCTCTTTGGAAACCGCTGTCTGTAACAACGCTTCATCCGAAAAAATACCACCTCCATAATAGAAAAGCAATCTGCCATCTTCTCCTGCCATTCCGGGGTTTCCGTCCTGAAGTACATTGGACGAATCGTAGTAGGTGCCTGCTGCTCCTGCTTTGCCTCCCTTTCCACCACTGTATTCGACAGTAGCGTCTCCGGCAATATCAAAGATTGTTCCGTTAAATTTCAAAACACCTGCGGAGCTAGCTCCATCCCATCCATCTGCTTTATAATCGGACTCCTGATCGGCGTTCGATACCTCTTTTAAACCATCTGCGCCATTCCCGCCATTTCCACCGATCAGTTTCAGTGACGCACTATCATTCACGGTGAATCTGTTGCCGGAAAAATTCATTGCAGCCCCCGGCTCCGAACTATAGACACTATCCGCTTCTCCTCTGCGGCCATCCTGTCCATCTGCCCCCTGGATCGTAACATTGCTTCCGTTGTCAATCGTCAATGAATCTCCGTTAAACAGAATTCCTTCTGCCCCGTTTACATTTTGATCTCCCTCTGTGCGTCCTGTCACTGTCTCTCCTCCGACAATGGTAACATTTTCCTGCAAAACCACTGACACCTTGGAAGACTCCACAACAAGCCCCGGACTAGGAGCATAACCATCCTGTCCTGCTCCGCCCTGCATCCGGATATTTTTCAAATACACCGTTCCTTCTCCTGTCACTCTCAATGCGGGCGCTGACGACGGTCGTGTCGGATAGGTGCCGGCGCTCACTCCCGTCAGCGAAAATCCCTGTCCATCAATATATGCGTTTTCTCCGTCATTCAGCTCTAATTCCAGTTTGGTGGTAACATTCGTATTTAACGTAGCGACAAGCTCTAGATTCTTATTTGTCCTTGTAAAGATACCATCTGCCGTTCCGTTTAATGCTGCTGCCTTTACTGTCACTTCTCCTGTAAATACAGAAGTGACAGCGATAATAAACGCAAGCACATATGCTAATAATTTTTTACCTTGTTTTCGCATTTTTTCTCTCCCTTTTCTTTGAATATAAAAATTTTATAAAAAATTTAGTTAAGTATAACATAAAAAACCTGCATTTGTAAATCCTTTTGGATTCCCGTTCATGTTCATTTCAAGGCATTTCATGAAGTGGCATCAACCTGTTTTTTCCTTCCCTTGCTTTTGTGTGAGGATCACTCCACATACCGCTCAATAATCTGCTCCACTTTCTCATCCTTTCCATATGCCCGAACCATGCTTAAAAAATCCTCTGTCGTCACAATCCGGAACTGATACGTCTGATAATATTTTTGCAGCATTTCAAAAAATGTTTTACCTCCCATCGTTTTCCACAATTCATACAAAAATAGTTTGCCACCCTCATAGACACAGGTCGAATATTCCTCCGACGATTCCTGATAATCACTCACCTTCCCGTTGATTGCCTTTGCCCTCGTTGTCTGAGGAATAACGATTTTCTGAAACCATGTATCCATGTCTTTGCGGGAAGCATACTTGTCCCCCCACAATTTCTTCTGAAGTTTTTTGCTGGCAAAATATGGAAATAAAACATCTTCGCAGAACTCACTAAATCCCTCGTCCAGCCACGGCTCTTTATACGAGTCATTTCCGATTGCCGCGTAAAACCACTGATGCGCAATTTCATGCGGAACATGCGATTCGAGCGCCCCATAAGAATCCTTCTCGATACTGCGGAATTGTTTTACATCGGGCATACCGATCATACAAAGTCCCGGATATTCCATCGCACCATCAAAGAAGCAATGCACGATCTTCAACTCCGCAAACGGATACTCCCCTATCTTTTCCGAAAATACGCGGACTGCTTCTTTGGCAAGCCGGAGTGAATATTTATAATAGCCCTCATTTTTCTTATAATTGGGAGCCAGGATGGTTATGTCCGTCTTCCCCTCGCGGGCATCCAGGCGGCAGAAATCATCCGACACAACCGCCGCAAATTCCCGTAACTTTTTGCCGGTAATCCTCGTTCCCTCTTGCGCCGGACACTCCGTGCCGGTCGCTGCAACGGTATATTTTTTCGGATGCAAAAATGTAACGTCGTAATCGGCTGCCTCATTGACATACGTTTCGTCGTTATCACCTAAATACGGATTTTCATTCCAATTTCCTTCTTGATACAGAGATATACTTGGAAAGCAAAACGAAAGCTGATACATTTCGTGCCCATCAAAGCGAACATAACCAAAACGGTTTTTCTGCTTTGGAATCTCTGTCCGAAAAGAAAATACCACATCGACAAAGCTGCGAGCCGGCACGAGAAGCCGGTTTGCAGCGGATAAATAGAGTACCGAGGCATCCTCTTTTTTCGTAATCTGCAAATTCTTTTTTCCTATTTTTGCCGAAAAAATCTCGGTTTTCACCGTTGTTCCCTTTAGGATGGCTGCTGCCCAGTTTCGTACACAAATACGATTCAAATCCTCGTCCGTTGCGTTCTTAATCGTCGCGCAGACCGTTCCGGAAAGAACTTTCTTTTTTGTATCGAGCGAAACTTGCAGTTTGTACCGGCTTGCGTACGCTTTCCCCTCATTTTCAATTGTTTCCTGCTTTATTGTTTCACGACTTTGTTCTACTCTTGTCGAATCTTTGTGCAGCAAAACAAACGCTGCCGCTGCCATTATCGTTCCCATTACTGCCAGCAAAACCACTGCCATACCTATTCTTTTCTTCATAATTATCCTCTTTTCTTATAAAACGTCCACACAAAACTGATACATGGACAGGCGTTTTGCCTCGTTTCTCGTTTTCGCCTTCTGCAATGCAAGCCCTTCTTCCGTCGTAACATAGCCATACAATTTCGTTATCACGCGCCCTCTTCTTGCATATAATTTCCGCTCCCACTGCCCCTCTTTCTCTCCGATTTCTTCGAAAGAAATTTTCCTGCCGTTTTGGTCAAACAACGCAATCCGGCTGTGCACGCCCCCGCTTTCCTTTGTAAATACGACAATCTGATAAGGAGATATAAATACATTTTTTATCGTCAAATGACTGCTTAACTTTTTATTGACAGCTATCTCTCTGCTTCCCTCCTCATAGACCGTATATGGGATCTCAAATTCCCACAAACCGGAAATCGATTCCTCCTGCCTGTAAATTGTCAAAATCCGGATCTGAAGAGTTCCATCTTTTTTAATGACATCCGTTTTATCAAATTTCATCATTCCGATAAATGTATGCTTATCCACACATTTTCCATCGATCAGAATATCCGAATCTTCCCGCGTCATTGGCTGGTCGAAACCGTACCGGGCTTTCACACAGATCCGTTTCCCTTCTTTTGAAAAATCCATATCCTCGCCCTGCATCTGCATCGTCACATATACCGAAAATCCATCGCAGTAAACTTCGGATGCCGTCAGTTTAATCCCCTGGCTCTCCGCACTTAGACTGCCCGTTTTTTCCGGTATGATCTTCTTTGAATCCGTATACTCGCCGGAGTAAACAGCCTCTTTCTCCACCTGCTGAAAAATGGATCCAATAACCGGAAGTTTTGCCGCCAGTGATGGATTTACCACCAGCACACCACATATGACAGCAAACACTGCCGCGGCAGCTGCTAATTTTTTCCAAGTGTTATTCTTTTGCTGTTTTTCCGGCACATCCGGCAGCCACTGTAACGTATCCTGAACAGTCTGCCTTACCACCTCCGGCACTTCCTCGTCTCCCCGAATCCCATCAAACCATTTTTTATATGTATCCATGCTCAATCCCTCCAATTTATCAATCGTCCGCATCATCCGATGCCGTTTTCCCGATATCATAATACTGTTCCAGCGTTTTTCTCGCTGACTGCAGTCGGCTTTTTACCGCGCTTTGTCCAATTTGCAATGCCTCCGCAATTTCCCGCACCTTAAACTGCTGTCCATAATAAAGTTCCACGACAATGCGCTGCTTTTCACTTAAACAGCCTAACATTTCCCGCCACTCGATCTCTCCGTATCGTTCGGCGCAATCCGCCACATCCGGCAAATGATCCGCCGCAACCATCCTTTTCTTTTGATTATAAATCGCATAACACTGGTGAATTAAAATCCGCATCATCCATGTCTTGAAATATCCAGCATGCCGCAGAGAACCAATCTTTTCCCAGCAGACAAGGATCGCCTCCTGTATCGCATCCGCGGCATCCTCGTCATTTTGCAAAATGGCAATGGCGGCTTTATACATACTCGCCTGATTCTCCTCTACCAGTTTCACAAAGGCTTCTTTATTATGTTTTTTCGCTTGTATGACAAGTTTCGTATCCATGATATGTTCCTTTCTTCCAAAGCCTTGAAATTAAGTACTACAACTATTAGATAAAATAATAACACATTTGGTCGGGTGGGGGAGGAAAAAATTTGTATTCAAAAAGGTGCAGAAAAATCTGCACCTTTGCTTGTGGATTGCTATGATTGCTAAAACAATTCTCCATTTACCATAAATTCAGGAATATTACTGTGTATTATTCCATTACGTTTCTGAATCATATCATTTCTTGTCAGCACGTATTTTGGATAATTATCTGCAATAGCTTCTAATGGCGAATATTCTCTATCTTCCGTTTCTTTGCTTGCCATAATTGTCATCGATACTTGGACATAACTGTAATCCGTCATCTGCTGGCGCATAATAAAATCACATTCCAACCTGCCAATTCTTCCAATACTAATTGCATACCCTTTTGCTTTTGCATAACCATACACTATATTTTCTAATGCCGGTCCATAATTAATCCTATTATCTGTATTCGTTGCAAAATAAAATCCAAGATCCGATAAATAATATTTTTGTTCTCCTCTAATTGATTTTTTTGATTTCAGATCAAACCGCTTACATTCATATAATATTTTCGCATCCAGCAATATTTGAATATACCGATTTAATGTTTCTCGTTTGATATTCATTCCCGCTTTATGCAGTTCTTTTAACATACTTGTCAAGCTTGTCGTCGCGCCAAAATTATTTATAAGATATGTCTGTACACGTTCAAATACAGAAGTATTATTTATCTTCACTCTACGCCTTATGTCTTTTTCTAATATTTCACTTATAATACTCTTGATATAAGTTCTCTTATCTTCCGGATTATCATAAAATAAGGTCTTTGGAAAACCGCCCTCTTGCAAATACATATCCAATTCCTGAGTAAGATTTTGATTTACATTCTTGCCTAGAAATTTTTTCATGTCAACATATTCTTCAAATGACAATGGCATCATTTCAAATTCAATATACCGGCCAGTTAATTTTGTAATCAACTCGCCACTTAGTAAATACGAATTTGAACCTGTGATAAATATAGAGTAATTCCCTTCCCCACGATATGCATTTATCACTTCTTCAAATCCTGTTATATTCTGTATTTCATCAATAAACACATATTTCATCCCCTGAAGCATACTGTACTTATCAATTTCATTTTCCAATAAATCAGGGTTTTTTATATGTTTATACTTCTTTGCATCCAAATCAATCATAATTAAATTTGTATCTGCTATTCCCTGCTCTTCTAATTCTTCCATAATTGTTTTCATTAGAGAAGACTTGCCGCATCTGCGAACTCCCGTTATTACCTTTATCATATCTGCATCATGGTAAAATCCGCGTATTTTTTTTAAGTAATTTTCGCGTGGATACAATTTCATTACTACACCTCCAATTCTATTATGATTATACAATACAATTTAGCAAAAAGCAAGTTAAGGGTGTATTTTTTGCTTATGATATTATTTTTACCCCCTTAACTCGCTTTTATTCAAAAAGGTGCAGAAAAACCTGCACCTGATATAATCAATTTTAACCTTTTATACGCTCCCTCTCTTTCGAAAATGGACTGAGATCAATAAATAACTTCTTCAAGCCACTGGTATCTTTAAATTCCTTGAACAGATATTCCAGCAGTTCTTCCTGTCTTGCCTGCCCCAGTGTCAAACGATACAGCGATAAGATTTTAATCAGCCTTTCATATTTGATCTCATCCTTACTCATAGGATACATTGGTACAATTCTTTCAATTTTCACATTCTGATTTTTTCCAAAACACCAGAATGGAACGAGTTCTGACTGCCCTTTTTGCCTCTCTGCCTTTGCCGCCTTAAACATTTCTGTCCATATATCATGTTTAAATATTATCTTTCCCGGCTGTCCGTATTTATCTGCGACGTTCTGCCGGATAGCAAGGCACTTAAAACGGTTGATCCGTCCTTCTCGCTGCTCCAGATCGATCGGATTGCCGGGCAGATTCCAGTGCATGATCACACGACAGTAATTGTGAAAATCAAGTCCTTCCTGTCCGATGGAAGTTGTTGCAAGTACAAATGGACGAAGCGGCGAATTAAATGCATTTCTGATGTTTTCTTTCCGCATGACTACCTTGGAATTATCCCCGGTATCTTTTGTAAATCCAACGGCATAACTGGAACGGATCCGGCACCCCTCTCTGTTTTTCGTTTCTCCGTTAATACGATTCTTAAAAGAGGTATAGGTATCTGCCACATACGTTGCCGTATGAATCCTAAGAGATTCCATCATCATTTTATGCACCAGTTCATGCTTCTCCCCAATTGTCTGTAAACCTACGGTTTCACCAAGCATGTGTATGTATTCATCAATCATTGCCTGAAAGCAGCCATCCTTACAGTATTTCAGCACATTCTGCCAGTGGGAATTATCGTCTTTGCACCTTCCATAAGTCAGATCAATAATAGCAGTAGATTCCGGCAGATTAAAATTATTGACAAATACCTTCGCCAGAGCCGTCGCTCTTCCGGTGTTCTTTCCATTCGAACGGTAAATACAGACTGCCGGCGAACCAAGCACCATATTTACAAGTGTATCCATCAGATCTTCCGGTTGTTTTCCTAATTTGATCGAATCGGGGGCGTTCAGATATTTTCTTAACTTGTCAATATGCGTAAGAAATCCCTTGTTTCTCTTATTTTTGGAATTTTTCTTTTTCTGCTCGGAAGTGGTATCTTCTGTGTCCTTATCCATCTCTTTGTCATCCATCCAATTTGCAGCATATTTCACCCCATCCATAAGCATCGGTGCCAGATAATACCATCTTTCATCCACTCTTTTGTTGGACGCAGAACCATAATTTGCGTCAATCTGAGCCAATTTTTTCCGCAGCACAGCACGAATGGATTTTTCTATCTGCTCTAACGAATGATTTTTATTGAGTGATTCGATCGGAGAATATAATTCTGCCAATGTCTTTGACGGATACAGCAGTGCAAAGAGACTCATCCCTTTTACTTCCCCATTCGAAACATTAAAACGTAATCTTGAAACGGGATATCTTTTAGAACCATCCGAAAAATATCCTGTATTTTTCTTGTCCTGATTTTTGCTCTTATGAACGAGTTTTCCTATGGTAAGCCGTTCCGCCTCATAAGAAACCATTGCTCCGATCATTCGCGGAACCATCTCCCACGCTGAAAAGACAAGAATTTTTGAAAAATTGCTGCTGTTTTTATAAGCACCTCTCATTTCATAGTATGGTTTTGACGGAGGAACCCACATATATTTCTCTGCGCCATTCGTAAATGCCTTTTCCATCAATGTTTTCAACCGGGCATTGGTCTGTGGCAGTTCGTCATACCGATTTATCTTTGCTTTGTTAAGCCATAAAAGGTTTTGCGTCCTTTCTGCCGGGAACTCATTCGGATACTTTTTAAAATATTTTTCCACCTGCTCCTTTATCTTATAATTTCTCATAAAGGACATCAGATAAGGACAGCTTTTCACATAATCAACCGGAAGCGACTGGGTAATATCCGTATTCCCTAACAGTTTCGCCATTTGAAGATAAGAATTTATATCATTCTCATTAATACACAGATGATTATTTACGCTGCTGTCATCCGTGTAATCGCCGGAATCCATCACTGAAATACGCTCTGTCCTGCTAACCCCTTGATACATAGCATTCTCTGCCTGTTCTTTCACGCGGATGATAGCACTATCCCCTGCTTTTAATTCATTTAGCGCTACCGAATAATTTCTCCACACTTCGCGAAATTTTGTATCTTTTTTGGGATCATCAAATAGAAAATCCATTACCTGAAAAAACTCTGCATAATGTTCATCTAACTGATTCGGGGTTTCATCTATTTCTTCCAAGGTGGAATACAACTTATATGGGGTTGCAGATAAGAGGAGGACTCTGGTATCATGTCCGCTCAAAAAACTATGAGATAATATTCCAATCTCACTATCATCCGATGAAAGCAAAAACTTAAATCTCTGAAACTCGTCCATAATTACAAGATCCGGTTTGAGCATAGACACACTGATTCTTGCAAACATCACACGCAGTTTATTCATCACATAATAATTGGAATACGTAAGCTGTTTCTTTCGATACCGTCTCTCTTGTAAATGATTCAGCAGTATATCTCTGATCTCCGGATATTCCTCGTAATCCATAATCTTTTGAATCACATTAGCAGGGTATTTCCCCTTAGTCGTTCTTTCACAATTTGATACTCGACATTCAAAACTCCATTTTTCTGAATCCCAGGCCTTGACAGCATCTAACATCATAAATCGTTCCAAGGATGTCTTGTTGCTTTTAAATTCCGGTATCCGCACAAGAATAGAAAACATAAGCGCTCTCTCCTGAACACTTCCACCACCGGAAGTCATGCGGAAAGAAGTCTCCGGAGTAAGTGGAATCAGCTGAATAAACCCTTTTTTTATAAACAGATTGTTCTCCTGTTCCATTATTTTCAAATGCTGCATGGATAATCTGGTATCCGATACAGAATCTATTACATTCTTTCCCGTCACATCTAATTTGCGGATGTTCTGGTTTGCAATATTCTGATTCGAACAGATATAAACTACCTTGAACAGGTCATCTTTTTCTTCGATCCGAAGTCGTGCCGTCTTTGCAATTGTTCCTCTGGCGATCAAGGTCTTTCCCATACCAACTTCATCTGCCACCAGCACACGGTTTTGCCCCTGTCTGAAAAGGTAATCTACCCGGTCAACCGTAGCACGCTGAAAATCTTTCAGCCCCTTCAATGTATTCTTTTCCACTGTATCAATATCAAACTGTAACATAATTCATTCCACCTCTTATCCTTTGATTTTTAATGTCTTACAAAATGTATCATAAAGTGAGCGGAACTCATCCGGTATAATTTCTTTATCCGTTACCATTCTGAGTATATATCCGATATCCCGCAATCTTTCCGGCTCATCTACCGAAGTTTTTAACATCTTCTCATACAGAGCGGGTAACACATTGTGCGAATTTCTGAAAAACCCGGATTCGCCTATCTGCTTTCTCTCTAACATAGAAGCAAGATAATCGTCCCCCAGTACAAAAGCAATATACTCTACAAAAGAATTTTGATCCTTTACCACACTATTTACTACCGCATTTTCTCTATTTTCCGGAAACCCTGTTGTCGGTATCATAATGATCCTTCGGATCTCGGCTTCTCCCTGTTTTGCAATTACTTCGTAAAACTCTGTAAGTTGTAACGTTTCAAGATCTGTAAACTCTACCTGCTCATTTATTGCTTTCGTCTGCTTGGAAGCATAGGGCGACATGTAAATATTTCCATTTTTTTCCAGCCTTTCAAAATAAACCGTTATTCTGTATCTGTCCGCCTTTTCCTCCATTGGCACGATCACAGCACTTTTCTTTACACGGCACAAATCCTTGATCATCTGCTCTAACAGCTCATGGTTTTCATTTTCTGTGTCATGCTCCGGTTCCGATATCTCTGCTCTTTCAAATGGATTCTTCTCCTCATCCTTACCACAAAAAATGTCTTCCAAAAATTTCTGTCCATTCAGATACCTACTCTTTGTCCCCAGCCATAACATCATTTCTACATTTTTGTTGACTGCCGCAAATGAAGCATTCATTGAACCAAGATAAAGATCAACATCCGAATTTTTTCTCCGCAGATAGATCTTGGCATGAATGTCCTGTTTCTGCTTTTCTGCAAATTCATCTGAAATTGCCTCTTCTCCATCTACAATGTCATCTTTGAGAACATAAACAGAAAAATTATCGATATCCGTCTTCTTTAACTTTCCAAGTTCTGAGCGTCTCGTAATCAATGTTCTTCTGCATCCCGATCCCCCTCTTTCTGCCGCATTAAAATCCGATATTATACTGCCGGAAACAAATGGCGACATAACCACTAACTCGCTAAAAGTATAATTTGAACTATTTTTATTCTTGCAGAACAACGCATCCTCTTTCATAGAATACGCATTTTTTCCGATACCGAGTGGAAGGATCTGAAAATCTTCACCAAACTCTTTACTATCCGGCGAAAATGACACGAATTGTAATTCTGACATAAGAGAACGTATGAGTTTTCTCTTTTTCCCTGCATCCTGCATAGCACTCTTTACATTTCCTGTCAAATATTCCAAAAAGTCAATCATTGGTTTTGTCTTTTCCTTCTGTCGAACAGAACTGCTGCTGTCCATAGAAAAGCTGATATCCCAGCTTCTGTCAAAAGTAAGATTTCGGCTCAATACCACAAAACGATATTTCTTATCTCCCACTTCATTCACATAGGATAACACCCATGTCTTCGGATGGAATGCCGGATATCTTCCCAGCTGCCGGTCCTTTGGCAATGCCACTTCAACAACCATCTTTTCCAAAAGAATTGACAATGCATTTGGTTTAGCGGGAACCTTGATCTGCCCTGCCTCACAAAAAATCAAAATCTTATCGGATATCTTTTGCAATGCATTGAGCATACTGATTGAATTGTGCATCAGTTTACTATCTGCTTCTTCCGATAGTCCCAGACTGATTGACACCGCAGTTAAAGCCTCTAAATCAAGAGAATATGTCGTACCTACCGCTTTGTCAAGCCGATATCCTTCCGGCGGCATCAAGATTTCACTGTAATTTGTTCTGTCCTCATTTGAATCCGGTCTAAACATCTGCGCTCACCTCCCCGGCATAAATATCATTGATGATCCTTTTGGTATCTGAGAAACGATAATCCAATTCTTCTCCTCCGACCCATACGGAAGGATCAAACTCTTTGGGTCTGTTAAGTTTCGCCCGTTTTACGCCCTTTAATTGGATTTCTCTTTTCTTTATCAATTGATCCACCATATCTATATCCTGATTTACAAATGCTTCCTGCAGTTTCATCAAAAAGAGTAATGTTGCCGGATTCTGCAGCCGCAGTTTTTCAAACACAGCTTTCAGATCTACGGCCGCATAACTACTACACTGCGTTTCCAACTGCTTCCATCTATCCAGGGCAATGACATTTTCCCCTTCCGAAAGCATCACATTATAGCGTACTCTTGCCATATACACCAGATTGTTAAAATCACAGGCAAGATGCATCATATAGGCAAGTTCCGGTTCTACCTTTTGCGATAGATCTGCTGCCATAGAAGAAAAATCTTTATATTCATTAAGATCAATGTGATTCTTTAATATAAACTCCAGCAAAGTTCCTTTCGTAGACTTCTGAATCTTTTTATCCAAATAAAATGCCTCTTTTTTTGTCAGCTCAATCTTCAGATCATCCCGCCAGTTTTCTTCGTATATTGGCAGATCCCAAAACTGAATATTTGCAATATCTCCCGCATCTGCATCATCTTTTTCATTTTCTTCTGCATCATCTTTCCGATTGCCAAGTCCGGCAGATGCCTTCTGTTCTCTTAACCTCATAGCAAGGGCGATATACTCCGGAATAGACAACCCATACTCGCAAAAGATACCATAGGTACGTATTCCATTCCAATAAATATCAGACGGTTTTCTTGCCACCCATCCTGTCGGGAGCATTCGCTTTCCGATCACACCCTCCACATTCGGATCCGCTTTAAGAAGCATCCTGCCGCATTCTTTTTCCTCTGCATCAATTCGATTTAATATACGGTTTGGATCTTTTCCATATTTTCCTGTAACTGCCTCTTTAAGCACGTAAGGTACGATCAGAAAATACTTTGCCCTGGTCTGGATGGTAGATGTCCCCGAAAAAAAATAATTGGCAAATGCATCTCGTACAATACCGATCCCCAGTTCATCAACTGCACCTTTCTCACTTAAAAGATTGATCACATCCAGTGCTTTCTGTCTATCTTCTTTTGAAAAATCTACCCAGCCTAACTTCATCTTCTCTCTCCTTGTCTATTAAACTATAAGGCATTCATTGTTTCTATATCTCCAATTATACAAATTTGCTGTCCCAAATACAGGACTTGTAACAAGATTGTGGTTTTTCCCATCCATCGTCCCCCACTCCTTCAAAAATAGGAACTGCCACACTAATCTTAGTGCGGCAGCCCCCTTATTTCAACAGAGTAACCTCCAAAATAAAAGTCTGATAAAATAACCGTCCTGCCAAGACTTATAAAATAAGGAAACTACTTGCAATACACTATTTCCTAATCTTAATCTTCCTGGTTTTAGACCATTTACCTTGAATCTTTCCATTTACAGCGCATACTCTTATCCAATAAGTTTTACCCTTTTTAAGCTTAGTCAATTTACAGGATAACTTACTTGTTTTCTTGGACTTAACTGACTTTTTAAACCTTTTATCGGTAGAGTATTGTATTTTATATAAAGCAGCGTTGTTCACTTTACCAATTACCACCAAAACCGTTTTTTTCTTTATGTTCTTTAGTTTTATTTTATTGACCTTTGCCACATTTGCAGAGTTCGGTATTGACTCTTTTTCTGATGGTTTTATGCTTGGAGCAGCACTCAGTGATACGGTCGCTTTTGCACTTGGTACTATTGTAGGTTCTGCACCCGGCTTTGTTGTTGAACTTGTATTCGGTGCCGCTGTCGGTTTTATACTTGGCTCTATGGTTGGACTTGCACTTGGTGGTATTGTCGGCCGTGCACTTGGTACTGGTGTTGGACTGGTAACTGGTGTTACTGTCGGTTTTGCACTTGGCTCTGTTGTTGGACTTGTACTCGGTGCCACTGTCGGCCGTGCAC
>DJNB01000152.1:0-1197 GCA_002435545.1 Lachnoclostridium sp. UBA6475 | reverse complement strand
CTGTCGGCCGTGCACTTGGTCTTGTTGTTGGACTTGTACTTGGTGCCACTGTCGGCCGTGCACTTGGCTCTGTTGTTGGATTTGTACTCGGTGCCGCTGTCGGTCCCGCGCTTGGCACTATTGTAGGCTGTGCGCCTGGTCTTGTTGTTGGACTGGTAACTGGTGTTACTGTCGGTTTTGCACTTGGCTCTGTTATTGGTGTCGGAGTCGGTACTACAACCGGTTCTGATAATATCTTAATAACCGTCTCACCATACTGCTTCTTATCTAAAACAGACGTTGCTGTAATAATTAATTCTCTTTCCGTTTCTTCTTTAGATACAGTTAATACTCCTTTTGTAGTTATTGATGATTTTGTGCTGTTACTAATTTTCCATATAACATCCTGAGGAGGATTATTTTCTCCTTCTACAACTGCTTCCAACTGTATTGATTCTCCAGGATATATTCCTTTATTAATTTCATTTATCAATACACCTGTAACTTTTACCTCTTCATAAATGTTGTTCCAACAATTATCCGGCTTAAATGCATACTTTGCTTTCTTATCACCGATTAGTAATAAGTTATTAAACTTGCTATATGCACCTTCAAATAATACATTTTGAACAGCCTTACCATTTAACACAACTGTATGTGTGCCTGACGCACAAAATCCATACTCACTTCCATTCTTTTGACTGAAATTTCCGCCTACATACATAGTTCCTGCAGTTAATTTCCCACTATGACTGGTACTTGAGTGCATAACAAAGTCAGCACCAATATTAACCATATCTGTTGCTCTGGTCATTAACAATACACCTAGCGAATTTGTTTTACAAACTTTACCTGTATTTTTGTCAACTGTTTCACTTTCAATTTCATAATTTCCACTTACATTTAGTTGTCCTGCATGGATATTCATTGTTCCTGATGTCTGTACTAAGTCACCATTTATTGTAAGAGAATACCCATTCAAATCAAACGTACCAAAAGTAGATTTTACAGAATTATCTAACGTAACATTCTGTGTTAAGCCCCAGCCATGCAACCCATTCGGAAATTCTACATTACTATTGGTAAACACAGGTTTTCCCAGATAACTGTCTTCCGGATTTTCAAAATAGATTTCTTGTTTTTCTGTTCCACAAAGTTCTACTTCCGCTCCGGATATGTACAAATTCCCTTTTACTGTCGCATTCACATTATTCTCAT
>DJNB01000238.1:29880-37646 GCA_002435545.1 Lachnoclostridium sp. UBA6475 | reverse complement strand
GATACTTCACTTAAGAATTTTATCACACCAAATATAGATATTCTACCAATATTTATCAAAATTACCATACTTCCAAACTATCAATCGCATCCACCCACGCTTGCATTTCACCGTCTAAAGCAAGTCGAGCATACTCAAGTGGCTCATCTATTGCCAATGCATTCAGCGAATTTTGTGAGCAAGGAGTTGTTCTTAATCCAGCCTCTGCCTTATTACAATCAATCCGTAATATGTAATTTTCAAATGTGGTTACATCAATACTGTTCGTTTGAGGGTTATAGTCTGCATATATCAATCTCATCTTATCAGTCCTTTCATAGAAATGTATTATAAGCATTCCATCCAGTTCCAACTGCCATTTTCATAATTTGTTATAAGTTATTACCAGATTTTCTTTCCCTTATTTTTCCCTTATGAGGGTTCGTAAACAAGGGTAGAACGATATAACACGATACAAGATGTGACGGAGAGGACACCCACGAAAACTTTAGTATTTTCAAGGGTTTGACGAGATTTTTATAACACGATATAACAGTTATTAAATCCCTAAAAATACCTCAAGTGAGAATTCAAATTTTCCAAAGAGGTCCGTACTGCATTTTATACCACAAATGCCATTGAATCGCTGAATTCATGCTATCGTAGGCTGAATAAGCAAAGAAGCGTATTTCCAAGCTCACAAGCACTGATGAAAGCGCTATATTTAGGAACTTTTGAAATAGCCAAAAAATGGACTATGCCAATCCGAAACTGGAGAAAAGTACGTGGTGAACTGGAAATCATGTACCCTGATAGAATGCAGATATAGCAGTAAAAGAGGGAATACCAAGAGTAAATATACGCCCAGAATTCTCTGGGTGCTCTTGACATACCAGCTTATTTTTGCTATAAAATAAACAATGGCTTAACCGCAGAAATCTGCGTTAAGCCACATCAATTATCATAGAAGATCTGAATTTACAGAAAAAATTTCACACCGTCTTGTAATTATTAGAGTGTTCTTCACAGAATTATTTATCCCCTAGCAGTTTTCTAAACTTAAAAAGTCCCCCAGCCTATGCTCCGCATAGGCTGGGTTTCCCACTTTCTCATTTTCTTAATTTCCAAAAATTTCCTATATCAACTCTTTTACATCTTCATAAATTTCCTGGATCCGGGCGTCATCAATTTCCGTTCCTAAGAAGATTTCAACTGCATATTTTGCCTGAGCGACAAGCATTTCCAGACCGTTGACGCCAATCATGCCAAGTTCTTTTGCCTGAGCGACAAATTTAGTGGTGAGCGGATTGTAGACAACGTCCAGCACAGCTTCGCATTTTGGGAACTTCGTAAGGTCAACCGGAGAAGCGTCCACTTTCGGGAACATACCGACCGGACTGGTGTTGATGATCACTTCGGCGTCGGTGTGGTGGGCGAAACATTCATTGTAGGAAATTGCTTCTCCATCATCGATGACATCTACGACGATCATGCTTTTTGCATTGTGTTTGCGGACAACGGCTTTGATTGCCTGAGCGGCACCGCCGTTTCCAAGAACAATTACTTTTTTGTCCGTCAAGGTGATGCCGTGACGGAGTACCATGTACTCAAAACCGGAAAAGTCGGTATTGTAACCGCGGAGTTTTCCGTCGTTATTTACGATTGTATTGACTGCGCCGATGGCTTTGGCGTTGTCATCCATTGAATCAAGATAAGGGATCACATCCTTTTTGTAAGGGATCGTGACATTGATCGCACGAAATGGTTTTTCCTCCATAAATACCTTGAATTCCTCACGAGTCAGAGGGTGAATGTCATAAGTGTAGTCAGCAAGACTTTCGTGAATCGGTTTTGATAAGCTGTGTCCGAGTTTTTCTCCAATTAATCCGTAATCCATAATATATATTATCCTTTCTAAAAAATAGTTTTCTAAAAAATAGTAATCATTGTCTCTATAAAACAGTACCATATTTTTTTTATTCTTTCAAGCATAATCCAAAAATAATCGCATATATTCAAGTAAAACAGTGAAGGAGAGATCATTATGCCGGGACAAGATATCATTGAAGTCATACCGCACAAATACCGTTCTGTTATAGAAAAGTGTCTGCAGGGAAGGTGGCAGGCACTGCAGGAGATCCGGTTCCGTATCGGACAGGCGGTTGAGTGGTACGATGGGAAAAAGCACCGCATTGAGCATACGCAGGTGACGCGGATGGATATGAAAGAAATGATGGATTATATGAGTGGGTATTCCCTGTATGCATTTGAAGATGAGATTGCCAAGGGATATCTGACGATACCGGGAGGGCACCGCGTGGGGGTTGCCGGACAAGTTGTCGTCGAAGAGGGAAAGGTAAAATACATACAAAATATTTCTTTTGCTAACATTCGTATTTCTCATGAAAAACTTGGATGTGCGGACAAGATACTGCCGTATTTGTGGCAGGACAATAGGATTAAAAATACATTGATAATAGCACCGCCAAGGTGCGGAAAAACTACGATATTGCGTGATTTGGCGAGGAAAATATCGGGAGAATATGCGAAGAAAAATGTCGTGATCGTGGACGAACGGAGTGAGATCGCCGGGTGTTACCGGGGGGAACCGCAAAAAGATGTGGGGCCGCGGACCGATGTACTGGACCGCTGCCCGAAAGCCGTTGGAATGATGATGGCGGTGAGAAGTTTGTCGCCGGAAGTACTGGTGGTTGATGAAATCGGAGGAAAGCAGGACATCCTTGCCCTGCAGGAAGTGCTGAAATGTGGATGCAGCGTGATCGCGACAGCGCATGGAGAAAGATGGGAAGAGTGGAAACGCCGGCCGGACATGAAGGATCTGTTTGAAAAGCAGTATTTTGAGTGCTATATCTTACTGCAGCAGGGGGCAGCTCCCGGACAGATCGCAAGTGTGCGGGGGACAGGGGGAGTGGAATGTTATGATATATAAGATCGTTGGAAGTGTGGTATTGTTTTTGGGGACCGCTGCGATGGGAATCTACTATGCCGGGCAGTATATGGAACGGCTGCGTAATCTGATCGAGTTAAGAAAAGCATTGATGCAGATGCAGGGAGAATTACGCTATCTGCATTCAGCAATGCCGGATCTGCTGGAAACAATTGGAAATCGCGCGCGTGGAGTGATGAGCTGCTTTTTTCTATCTCTGGCAGAAGAAATGGAGCAGAGAGAGCAGGGTGACTTTGCCAGTCTTTGGTGTGGACAGGTAAAGAAAAAGATACCGCCGTCGGCGCTTGAGCCGGAGGCGAGGAGCCTGCTTCTAGAGACCGGAAGGCAGCTTGCGGACAATGACAGACAGTCCAAAGAAGAGGGCTTGACATTTGCGCTAAAACAGCTCGAAGAGATGATACGAAAGAGAAATAAAGAAAAGCAAAATCGGATGAAACTATACTATGTATGCGGTATTATGGTGGGAGTGATGCTTACAATATTGCTTGTATAAGGAAGGTTTTACAGTGGAGATAGGAATTATATTTAAGATCGCGCTTGTGGGAATACTGGTTACGATATGCAATCAGATCCTAAGGCAGTCGGGAAGAGAAGAACAGGCATTTTTGACAAGCCTTGCCGGACTTTTGATCGTGTTGTACTGGGTGGTTCCCTACATCGTTGATCTGTTTGAAACGATAGAAAGGTTGTTTGACTTATGATTCAGATTGCTTTGTTTGCCATCGCGGGTATGATGCTCGCGGTAATGGTGGGAAATATGCACCGGGAGATCGGTATCTGGATTGCCCTTGTCACTGGGATTATCGTATTTTTTTATGCGATACGGAAATTTGAATATATGGTGGACATGTTCAGGACGATAACCGAATATACCGGTATCAAAGAGGAATACATTGGTGTTGTGCTGAAAATGATCGGTATCGCATACATATCTGAATTTACGGCGACACTGTGCAAAGATGCCGGTCAGCATGCCATTGCCTGCCAGGTGGATTTTTTTGGAAAAATGAGCATGGTAGTGGTAAGCCTTCCGGTACTTCAGACCCTGCTGGAGACGATAGGAGAGATGATGCCATGAAAAAGAGATGGATCCTGTTTATGGTTATTGGAATTCTATTAAGTGGCAGTAAAGTAAGTGTTTACGCGGAAACTGCAGATCAGACAAGTTCTATTTCAAAGGAAATTAAAGAGAGTATTTCACTGGATGAAATAGACGACCGGTTAAAAGAAGGGAGCGATACCGGGATTCCATTTTCTATCCGTGATTACGTAGAAAATGTATGCCGCGGGGACAGTGAATTATCCTGGGATACAATTACACAATACATAAGTGAAGGAGCCATCAGCCAATGGGACGAGCACAAGACGCTCGTATTCCGCCTTCTTCTCTACGCGGTCTTATCCGGGATATTTTTAAATCTGACGGGAAGTCTGTACGAAAAACAATTGGGAGAAAATGGATTTCACATGCTCTATTTTCTCGTTGTTACGATACTGGTTTCGGCTTTTTATGGCGTCTTTTCCGTGGCAAAAGAAGTGCTTTTTCAAGTCCTTTCTTTTATGAAAGTCCTCGTACCGGCGTTTTCCCTTGCTTTGACGTGGAGCAGCGGCAGTGCGACATCGTTTGCGTTTTATCAGGCGACGCTGGCTACGATCGGTGTGGCAGAGACGGTATTGTATTATCTGTTTCTGCCGATGATACAGATTTATTTTCTGCTCCGGGTATTGAATCCCCTTTCCGGTGGAAAATTTGATAAACTGGCGATGCTTCTGGAAAGTATCGTGCGTGTCGGTACCAAGATCATATTGGGCATCATGCTCGGCCATCAGGGAATCAAGGGGCTTTTGATGCCGGCGCTGGATCAGGTAAAACGAAGTGCGGTCTTTCGGGCAGCAGAGAGTCTTCCCGGAGTAGGTAATGTTTTCGGTGGAGTCACCGATACGATCGTCGGAAGCGGAATTCTTATCAAAAGTGCGATCGGGGTTGGCGGGATCATTGCCATTGCATTGATCTGTCTGCTTCCGCTTTTGAAACTGGGCCTGTTTACCTTTACGTACCGGGTGGTTGCAGCTTTTTCCCAGCCGGTGGCAGACCGGAGGATGGTGGCTGTATTTCAGGGAAGTGCAGACAGTGGAAAATTATTATTTCAACTTGTATTTATGGTGGCGGTGCTTTTTTTACTGACCCTTACGATCATTATTGCCGCGACCAATTAAAGGAGGAAACGATGGAACAGATATTTGATATTGTAAAACAGATTACCGGAGTGATGCTTGTATTTTCCCTGCTCCTTCATATTTTTTCCAGTACGGCATACCGACGATATTTCCAATTTATGGAAGGACTTTTGATCCTTCTTGTAGTGGCGGCACCTTTATTTCAGCAGTTAAAAAAAGAAGATATTGTGGAAGAGTGTTTTTTTAAGTACGAGAGAGAGCGGAATACGCGGGAGATGCAGGAAGAGATAGAGCGCATCGGGGAAAAGCGGGAGAAACTCATCACGCAGGAAGGGCAGGAAGATCAATATGAAAGAGACGTGGAGTGACAATATCCGGCAGATGATAAAAAAGGCAGGAAAAGGAAAAATTTTACTTTTAATTGCAGTGGGAATCCTTCTGTTACTTATCTCCGTGCAGGAGAGAGAACAGCAGTCCGGGCAGGTGGACAGCCAAAAGGAAACCGTAAACGATCAAAGCACAACGGACGATATGCAGCAGTACAAGGAAAAAATGGAAAAACAAGTAAAAGATATATTAGAACAGGTAGATGGTGTCGGAAAGGCAGATGTCATGCTTACCCTGCAGGCGTCGAAGGAAAAAGTAACATTGAAAGACAGTACTCAGGACGATACAAAGACCGAAGAAGAGACGGTGCTTTTGGATGGAGAATCCAAAGAATCTTCGCCGTATGTGGTGCAGGAGATCGAACCCCAGATCGAAGGTATCGTGGTGGTTTGCAGTGGTGGTGACAGTCCGGCGATGCAGCGGGAAATAATCGGTGCAATTTCGGCATTATTTCCGGTGGAAAGTCATAAAATTAAAGTAATGAAAAGTAAGGAGGCAAAATAAGTGAAAAAACTTTTGCGAAAAAATCAGATTATCATAACGGCGCTCGTTGTCATGGTTGCTCTTGCCGGCTATCTGAGCCTTACCGGGGAAGAAGAACTGGCACTTAATCTCACCGGGGACGGAACGACGGCACAAACCGAATCCGGACAGGAGAGCGCAGAAAGTACGGAGGAAAATGTCGCAGCGGAAAACGTAGATGACAGCGAAGTGGCAGACATCAGTGAGGAAGACACCGCAGCGCAGACGGCAGAACAAGTGGATTCGGAAAACGTTGCATCCAAAGAAAATGCCGGAGAGGCAGTGCTTGTCAATAACACGGTAAAAGCAGATTATTTTGAATCCGCCAAACTTTCCCGTGAGCAGACAAGAGCCAAAAACAAAGAGACACTTCTGGAACTGGTAAACAGCAAGACGGCATCCGATGCACAAAAAGAAAAGGCAATGAATGAGATCGTTGCCATGACGGCTGTCAATGAAAAAGAGACAGCAACGGAAAACCTGCTTGCTGCCAAAGGATTTGATGAGACCGTCGTAACGATTGTCAACGACAGTGTCGATGTGATCGTCAATGCGGAAGAACTTACAGAACAGCAGATTGCCCAGATCGAAGATGTCGTAAAAAGAAAGGCAGAATGTACTTCTGATAAAATTGTTATTTCTCCTGTTGGCAAAAAACAGTAAATGTGGTAAACTAGTACTATATAATGTTTTTTAAGGAAAGATAGATGAGGTGACAGATATGGCAAAAGAAGTATTTGGATCAAAAAACAGCATCGGGGAAGTGCAGATCGCAAGTGATGTGGTTTCTGCTATCGCAGGGATTTCCGCAGCAGAGGTAGACGGAGTACAGTCTATGGCTGGTGGCAGCATCAATGACATTGCAGGAAAACTGGGGATGAAAAATTATTCCAAAGGAGTCCGCGTGACAATTGCCGGAGATAAGGCAGCAGTTGAAATTTCCGTCACTTTGAAATATGGATACAGCATTCCGGAAGTGTCAGAGAAAGTGCAGAAGAAAGTATCACAGGCCATTGAAAACATGACCGGACTGGAAGTGGAAAAAGTCAATGTCCGTATCGCAGGAATTGCAGCGGAAGAACAGGCATAAAAGAATATGCACAGATAGAGTATGCAGCGAAGCGGCTTGAAAAAAAGGCGCTTTGTTGCACTCTTGTTGTGTCATAAAGACAAATAAAAAGAAATGAGGACGCATATGACTAGAAGAGAAATCAGAGAACAGGTTTTTATCTTGTTATTCCAGAGAGAATTTTATGGGAAGGAACCGTTTGATGAACAAAAAGAAACCTATATGGAAACCGCAGAATGGAAAGAAAAAGATCAGGCATATATCGAGGAGCATGTGGCAAAGATCATGGACAAGCTTCCGGAGATTGATGAATTGATCTCGGAACATTCCAATGGTTGGAAGATCGACCGGATCGGAAAAGAAGAACTGGCGATCCTGCGTCTGGCGATTTATGAAGCAAAATTTGATGAGGAGATTCCGGTCGGAGTCGCTGTCAACGAAGCCGTTGAACTGGCAAAAACATATGGCGAAGACGGCGGAGCTGCGTTTGTAAATGGAATTTTGGGGAAAATAGTAAATGAATAGAGGTCAGGTTTACACCGTATCTGCCGTCAATCAGTACATCAAAATGATGTTTCAGCGAGAGGAGGCACTTGCGGTTGTATTTGTAAAAGGAGAAATATCGAACTGCAAGTATCATAGCAGCGGGCATATTTATTTTAC
>DJNB01000238.1:14714-29758 GCA_002435545.1 Lachnoclostridium sp. UBA6475 | reverse complement strand
TGATCGGCGGCACGATCAGCGTGTATGAACGCGATGGCAGATACCAGCTGTATGCGAAGACCATTCAGCATGCGGGGGAAGGACTGCTGGCGGAAAAGTACGAGCAGTTGAAGAAAAAGCTGGAACAAAAGGGATATTTTGCAGAGGAACACAAAAAACAAATTCCAAAATATGTAAAAAAGGTTGGCGTTGTCACGGCAAAGACCGGGGCAGCCATTCATGATATTATCAATATTGCATCGCGGAGAAATCCGTATGTGCAGTTGATCCTGTACCCGGCAAAGGTGCAGGGAGAGGGAGCCTGCGATACGATCGCGGCCGGAATCCGTACGCTGGATGCCATGGATCTTGATGTGATCATTGTCGGACGAGGCGGCGGTTCCATTGAAGATTTATGGGCATTTAATGAAGAAGTGACGGCAGAGGCAATCTATCAATGCCATACCCCGGTCATATCGGCGGTTGGACATGAGACCGATACGACGATCGCGGATTATGTAGCCGACCTGCGTGCCCCGACACCTTCGGCGGCAGCAGAACTTGCGGTCTATGATGTAGAACATTTGCTGGATCAGATCGCAGATTACCGTGGTTATCTCATCCGAGGGATGAGGGACCGCATCGGCATGGCAAGGGACCGCATGAAACTTCTGGAGCGGCAGACAAAATTGTATCATCCGTCCAATCAGATCGCACAAAACCGACAGTATATCGCGGATCTGAGCGACCGCATCACGATGCAGATGACCCGGATGCTCCAGCAGAAACGGCAGGAGCTGCAAGTGCTTTCCGGAAGATTAGACGGGCTGTCACCATTGAAACGGTTGGAGAGCGGATTTGCTTATGTGGAAAACGAAGATGGTGCGATGCTTGACAGCGTTGACCGGGTGAAAAAAGACGATGTGATCCGTATTTTTGTGGCAGATGGCAGACTGGAAGCCAGAGTGACCGCAAAAGAGAAAAATCCGGCTTTGAAAGGGGAAGAATAAATGGAATTAGAAGAAATTATGGAAAAATTAGAAGAAACCGTTGTGACGATGGAGCATGAAAAACTTTCTCTGGAAGAGGCGTATGCAACGTTTTCGAAGGGAATGAAACTGGTTGTCGAAGGAAATAAAGCCATCGATCAGGTGGAAAAGAAAGTTAAAATCCTGATGGAGCAGGAAGCGGAGGAAGAAGAATGAATATCGAGCAGATGCTGAAAGAAAGAGCAAAAGAAGCGGAAGATGTCGTAGTTTCCTATCTTCCGGAAGTGACCGGATATCCGAAAACGGTTTTGGAAGCGATGGAATACAGTGTGGAAGCCAGAGGAAAAAGAATCCGCCCGGTTTTGATGCGGGAAGTTTACCATATGTGCGGAGGGACGGACGATGCATTGATTCATCCGTTTATGGCTGCAATCGAGATGATTCATACGTACTCTCTTGTACACGACGATCTGCCGGCGATGGACAACGATGAATACCGCCGCGGCAAATGGACAACACATAAAAAATACGGGGAAGCCATGGGAATTCTCGCGGGAGATGCCCTTTTAAATTATGCCTATGAGACAGCGGTTCAGGCATTTGAGGCAGTTTCGGCAGAACATCCGGCACAGACGGCAGAGGCTCTGCGTGTCCTTACCCGCAAAGCCGGCATTTACGGCATGGTCGGAGGCCAGGTCGTGGATGTGGAAAAAGATGGAAATTTTGTCGATGAAGACATGTTACTGTATGTGTATGTGAATAAAACGTCAGCCCTTTTAGAAAGCTGTTTTATGATCGGGGGAATCCTTGCGGGCTGTACGGCAGAAGAGGTTCAGACATTGGAAAAGAGTGCGCGCAGACTTGGCGTGGCATTTCAGATTCAGGATGATATCCTGGATGTGATCGGCGATGAGCAGACGCTTGGAAAACCGGTTGGTTCGGACGAACGCAATGAAAAGACAACGTACGTATCGATCCACGGACTGGACAATGCGAAAGAAAAGGTAAAACAGTATACCGAAGAATCCATCGAACTGCTCCAGACATTTGCCGGAGAAAAAGAATTTCTTACCGGACTTATGACCTGGATGATAAACCGAGACAAATAAGAGAGAAAAGAGTGAGAGAATGAGCCGTTTACTCGATGAAATAAAAAAAGAAAATGATATAAAGAAGATTCCACCGCAGGAATACCGGAGACTGGCAAAAGAGATCCGATTTCAACTGGTGAAAAATGTAAGCCGTACCGGAGGACACCTTGCTTCAAATCTTGGAGCAGTGGAACTTACAATGGCACTGCATCTCTTTCTTGATTTTCCAAAAGATAAGCTGGTATGGGATGTAGGACATCAGGCATATGTTCATAAAATACTGACGGGAAGACTGAAAGATTTTCGAAGTCTGCGCCGGCTGGATGGATTGAGTGGATTTCCGAAAGTGCATGAAAATCCGGCGGATACATTTAATACCGGCCATAGTTCCACGTCGCTGTCAGTCGCGCTGGGACTTGCCAAAGCCCGTGATCTGCGCGGCAGTGATGAAAAAGTAGTAGCGGTCATCGGAGATGGAGCACTTTCCGGCGGTATGGCATTTGAGGCACTCAATAATGCAGAGCAGATGAAGTCGAATCTGATCATGGTCTTAAATGATAACAAGATGTCGATCTCCAAAAACGTAGGCGGCATGGCGAGATACCTCGGTAAAGTGCGTACAAACCGCAAATACAATGATTTAAAAGTAAATATCGAAGAACGTCTTGACCGCATACCGAATGTCGGTGTGTCGATGGCGGAAACGATTAAGAATGCGAAAAACTCGTTGAAACACCTGTTTGTACCGGGGATGTTTTTTGAGGAAATGGGAATCGTATATGTCGGTCCGATCGATGGGCACGATGTCGAAAGCATTTTGACTGCACTGGAGGCGGCTGCGCGGATGAAAAATCGTCCGGTTCTGATTCATGTAGTGACAAAAAAAGGAAAAGGATATCGTCCGGCAGAAGAAAATCCATCGATCTTTCATGGCGTGGGGCCATTTGATCCGAGAAGTGGAGAAGTACAGGAAACGGTGACAGAAACGTATACCGATGTGTTTGGAAACTGGATGCTTGAAAATGGTAAGGCGCATGAAGAACTGGTATCTGTGTGTGCGGCAATGCCGGACGGAACCGGAGTGAAGGCATTTGCCGAAGCCTTTCCCAAACGTTTTTTTGATGTGGGGATTGCAGAAGAACACGCCGTCACGTTTGCTGCGGGGCTTATGGCTGGCGGACTGCGCCCGGTCGTGTCGATTTACTCGACTTTTTTGCAGCGTGCTTACGACCAGATCATTCACGATGTCTGCCTGAACAATCTGCCGGTTATCTTTGCGGTAGACCGAAGCGGTATTGTCGGAAGAGATGGCGACACGCATCAGGGAATATTTGACATTTCTTATCTTACCAATATTCCGAATATGACCGTGATCTCGCCGATGGATAAAGAGGAGCTGATCGAAGCCCTTGATTTTGCTTATGACTTTGACGGTCCTGTGGCAGTGCGTTATCCGCGGGGGGAAGTATATAAAAATACCATATCCCACAAGACATTGGAGCGGGGAAAAGCAGAAGTTTTGATGCAGGCAGAAGATCCGGAGATTGTCATTTTTGCCGTGGGCGATATGGTACAAAAGGCGCTTCAGACAGCCGGACATTTTGCCGGAAAAGTAACTGTCGTCAATATGCGGTTCGTCAAGCCGTTTGACCGTGCGCTGGTAAAAGAACTGGCTTTGCGGCATGACTTTGTCGTGACGATGGAGGACAGCGAAAAGATCGGAGGTTTTGGACAGCAGGTAGAATCCTATCTTATGGAGGAAGGCTGCATTCCAAAGAAATTTATCAATTGTTCGGTAGATGATTGTTTTGTGGAACACGGTTCGCCGGAAGAACTGTACGCCCGCTATGAAATGGATGCGGACTGGGTGAGCGGGCAGATCAATGAGGCATTGGAAAGGAAATAGGAAATAAAGGATGGAAAAAGAGCGTCTCGACGTGCTTTTGGTGAATCGGGGGATGGTGGAGTCCCGCGAAAAGGCAAAAGCGGTCATTATGACAGGCAATGTATTTGTCAATGAACAGAGAGAAGATAAAGCCGGACAAAAGTTTCCGGTCGATGTATATATTGAGATTCGAGGGAAAAAGTTAAAATTTGTCAGCCGCGGCGGCTATAAACTGGAAAAGGCACTGCAGGTATTTCCCATCACGCTGACTGACCTTACCTGTATGGATGTAGGAGCTTCTACGGGCGGATTTACGGACTGTATGCTGCAAAATGGCGCAAAATTCGTCTATTCGATCGATGTCGGTACAAATCAGCTCGCCTGGAAACTGCGGCAGGATGAGCGCGTGCGTTCGATGGAAAAAACGAACATCCGTTATGTGACGCCGGAAGATGTCGGAGAACCGGTCGATTTTGTGTCGATCGATGTGGCATTTATCTCGCTGACAAAGGTGTTGGAACCGATCTGGCATCTGATGAAAGATGAGGCGCAGATGGTATGTCTGATCAAACCGCAGTTTGAGGCAGGCAGAGAAAAAGTTGGAAAAAAAGGGGTTGTGCGGGATCTGACAGTCCACAAAGAGGTGATGGAGCACGTCATTTCCTATGCGAAAAGTCTTGGCTTTGTTATCAAAGGACTTGATTTTTCGCCGATCCGGGGGCCGGAAGGAAATATAGAATATTTATTGTATATCCAGAAAATGGAAAATGGCGCAGCCACATTTTCCGAAGAAGAGTGGAATGAGTGGCAGAAGACGATGGATGAAACAATCGAAGCGGCACAGGAACATGCCGTAAAACATGCGGAGGATATATCGGGATGAGTATGTATTATCTTATCGTAAATGAAGAAAAAGATTCCGGATGCCGGGTGGCAAAAGGGATCCGGGCTTATATGCAGGAAGCGGGACACCGCGTCGTCATTCAGTCTCACGATGCCATTGACATTCAGGAAAAAGCAGATATGGCGATCGTTCTCGGAGGAGATGGCACGGTGATCGCGGCAGCGAAAAAGATCGCAGGCGAAGAAATTCCAATCCTGGGTGTGAACCTTGGCACACTGGGATTTTTGACGGAGATTGAAAAACCGAAGATCTATCCGGCGCTGGATGCTGTGATGTCAGGAAAATATACCATTGAAAAACGCATGGCATTGTCGGCAGAATTGCAGAGTACGGGAGAACATTTTTTTGCTGTTAATGAAATTGTCGTTGGAAAACGGGATTTCGGAAGAATGGTGACGACAAGTGTCTCGGTAGACGACGAATGGATGGACAGTTATGTCGCGGACGGTGTGCTGATCGCGACACCGACAGGGTCAACCGCCTATAATCTGTCTGCCGGAGGTCCTATTTTATCCCCGGCGATGGAAGCCGTTGTCATCACGCCGATCTGTCCGCATTCATTTAACAAGCGGAGTGTAGTTGTCTCTTCGCAGGCTGAGATTTGTGTAAAAGTGGAAAAGACGCGAGAGAGTTATGTCGATGAGGCGTCGGTCCGCTGTGATGGAGAAGTGTGCGCGGCGGTTGAGACGGGAGATGTGATCCGTATCCGGAAAGCAGAACTTCCGTTTGAAATGGTATGTGTCAGAGAAGTCGGCTTTTATCAGAAGATGCGAAGCAAACTGAACCGCACATGATGAGAGGAAGAGTGGCAGCATGAAAAAGAAGCGACAGGAACAAATTATTGAAATTATACAAAATCATGAAGTGGAGACGCAGGAAGATCTTGCCGGATATCTGACCGAAGCAGGGTATTCCGTGACACAGGCGACCGTTTCCCGTGATATCCGGGAATTATCGCTGCAAAAAGTACCCGGTCACAAGGTGCGGCAGAAATATGCGATGCGAGGTGCAGTCCCGGCAGCGGCAGAGAGCAAACATCCGGCAGCGCAGCCGGCAAACCGCTATGCGGCGCTTCTTCAGGATGGTATTGTTTCGATGGATCAGGCGGGAAATCTGCTTGTCATAAAAACCGCAGTCGGTATGGCGATGGCAGTTGCAGCGGCGCTTGACGCAATGGAGATCGAGGGGATCATCGGCTGTATCGCCGGGGATGACACGATCATGTGCGCAGTAAAAACAGAAAATATGGTTCAAAACGTCATTGATAATCTGCAAAACTTGATTCTTCAGATAAAATGATGTATGATATAGAGTACAAAGGTAACAAAGTTTAAGGAGGCTAACCATGTCAGGACATTCAAAATTTGCTAATATTAAGCATAAAAAAGAGAAAAATGATGCGAAGAAAGGAAAAATCTTTACCGTAATCGGCCGTGAGATCGCCGTAGCTGTCAAAGAAGGCGGTCCGGATCCGAATAACAACAGTAAACTTCGTGATGTTATCGCCAAAGCAAAGGCGAATAACATGCCAAATGATACGATCGACCGTGGTATCAAAAAGGCAGCAGGAAACGTCGATGCGGTAAATTATGTAAATATTACATACGAAGGATATGGTCCAAGCGGAACAGCGATCATCGTAGAAGCGCTTACCGACAACAAAAACCGTACCGCTTCCAACGTACGTAACGCATTTACCAAAGGAAACGGAAACGTCGGAACGACAGGCTGTGTATCTTATATGTTTGATACCAAAGGCCAGATTATTGTAGACAAGGAAGAATATGAAACCGATGCCGATGAATTTATGATGCTCGCATTAGACGCCGGCGCAGAGGATTTTAGCGAGGAAGAAGACAGTTACGAGATCCTTACCGATCCGGATGATTTCAGCCAGGTGCGTGAAGCCTTGGAAAAAGAAGGTGTTCCGATGGCGCAGGCAGAAGTAACGATGATCCCGCAGAATTACGTAGAATTGACAAGCGACGAAGATGTCAAAATGTTCAACCGTATCATGGATCTTCTGGATGAGGATGACGATGTACAGGCAGTATATCATAATGTAGAGGAATAAAAAGGTAAAGAGGGCTGCGCCTTAACAATTTTCATATGTTAAAGCGACAGCCGCTTTTTTTTAAGATACATACTATCTGCGAAAAGGAGATATAATAATTACTAAAATGATTGATTTCAGACTGGGAATATGCTACTATATAAATAGAAAGACGATATTCTCAGTTAAAAATTGACTGAGGTGGTTGTTTTGGTAAAGAAAAATAAGGAAGGAGAGATATGTATGAATGCATGTGCAATAAAACCTACATTACCGTTTGTTACCCGGAAAACGATAAAGAAAACGCCAGCATCTGCTGAAAACAGAAAAAGAGTTGAGTTTATGGATTCACACAATTTTTCCTTTAGTGTGGATAAAGAAACGGGTGTTTTGTGTAGTAAGGTGGAAAAGAAATAATCTATGAATATTAAGAAATATACAAAGAAATATGAAAATTTAGCAGCAAAATTTACTTGCGGTAATATAGTGATTGATAATTTTTTACATGATGGTAGTGCCTTGGATGTGAACCGAGGCATTACTTATATTATGCTTTCGGATGAGAATGATTGTATAATAGGTTTTTATAATATAGAAAATGGGAGAGTTGACCGCGTAGAGACGGTTGGTGAGACGGATGTTTTTGAACTGATGGGAGGCTCTATAAATATCAATTATCTGGCAATACATAATGATTACCAAGGATTGTTAGTAATACAAGATGGAGAAAATAAGATTTATTTGGGAGATTTATTGCTGCGTGATTGTGAAAGAAGAATATTAAAACTGAGAGAGGAAACAGGAATTTCTTTTGTGACGATATGTTCCACAGAAGAAGGATATCATTTATATCATGTGCGGAATGGTTATGAGGATTTTGAAGAAGATATGAATACTGTTGTGTCGGAGAGCGATATGGGGTGTCATAAATTGTACAAATGGGTGGATGATATTGTTAATGCATAATATGAAATTTTTTTGTAATCTTTCCTTTTCTGAATCGTCTAATTTATAAATCCCAATGAAAGTAAGGTGGTGAGAACAACTTATGAAACTGACAGAGGAGGCTTTTGATGAGATATATCGAAAGTATGCCAAGATGATCTATGCGTTTGTTTTGCAGCTTTGCCAAGATCCCGTGACGGCGGATGATATCGTGCAGTCCACCTTTTTGAAGGCAATCGAGCATGCAGGGGAGTTTGAAGGAAAATGTGAGGTATCTACATGGCTGTGCCGCATTGCGAGGAATCTCTGGCTGGATCTGTGCAAAAGGGCAGAACAGAAAAATGTGCCGTTTGAGAAGGGGCATGAGCCGCAGAGCGGCGAAGAGATTTTAGGGCAGATCGTCAAAAAAGAGGAGACAGCGTGGCTGCGGAAGCAGATACATAATTTACCGGAGCCGTATAAGGAAGTTGTGATGCTTCGGGCGCTGGGCGGGTTATCGTTCCATGAGATCGGTGAGATATTTGAAAAGTCAGAAAACTGGGGCAGGGTAACGTATTACCGGGCAAAAGAAAAATTAAGAGAAAAAGCAGATTCAGAAAATGCAGGGAGGTAGAGACAATGAAATGTAATATAATAGAAGATTTGCTGCCGGAGTATGCAGATGGCATGTGCCAGCCGGAGACAGCCGAAGAGATTGAAAGACATTTGAGGGAATGCCGCAGCTGTCTGGGAAAATTTGAACGGATGCAGAAAGATACGGTGGAAACGGAATTACAAAATTTGGAAGTCATGGAAGACATCGAGCCATTTCAAAAAATTTCAAAGGTATTAAAAAAGAATCGAATGAAAAAAATCGCCGCCGTGCTGGTGCTGGTTGTTGTGTGCGCGGTATTTGGCACGCTGACCGTGGGACAGATCTTTCCGGAACTGCCATGTCCGAGTTATGACAGTCTGATGTATGGGTATGAGGCAAAAAAGGTGGCAGGACAATTTGCCGATGGCGAGATAGAAAAAGTTCTTGGCGGGATGAATGTGCAGATGACAAGCCAGCAGTATGTCGATCAAAAAGCGCTTTTTGAGGATGTGACGGCGCAGCTTACACAATTGCAGCAGAAAATTTTTGCCGGAAAAAAAACTTTGGTAACGGTGGATGAAGTCTGTTATGAAGGAGCCGAAAATACCAGCGAACCGGAAGCATATGAAAAAAATGGATATGATGTCCGTGTTACGATCACGTGTGGAGAGGAAGAGATCCTTTTGGAACTTCTCTTTTATAACCGCAGCAGTTATGTGATACGAAATATTGAGGGAGACGGAGAGGCTGTGGCAGAGATGCAGGCGTATCTTGACTTTTATTATAATGCGAGCCGTTCGGATAATTTGGGAAAATACTTGACAAATGAGAGGATTTCGGAGCAAAATAAAGATAATCTGTCCGAGGATCAAACCGAAAAGAAGGCAGTGATGTTTTTTGTCGAGGACTGCAAAAAAAGTCCGGTGAAAGATACCGCAGCGGAAACTTCTGCGTATCAGGAAAAAATTGGAAAAAGTTTGTATGATGTACTGAGCCGGTGCCGGGAGAATTCGTTTTGTCTGACCGATGGAAAATATAATTCAGAGAAGAAAGCCTATGACAGTGAATTATATTGGAAAGTGCTGGATGAAAATGGAAAAAAATGTATATTAATACAAAAATTCCTTTATGGACCGATGGGATATCAGGCACTGGACGAAAAAGAAATTCAGGCAGAAACCGGTTTTGATGCGGAATTACAGAAAGAGATCACAAACATTTTTTAAATCCGGAAGGAAAGGACGATTGAATATGCCAACATGGAATTCGCGTGGTCTGCGGGGATCATTTTTGGAAGAACTTGTAAACATGACAAATGAAAAATATCAGGAGCAGGATCTGGCGCTGGTACAGAAAATTCCGACGCCGATCAAACCGATCAACATCGATCAGGCGACGAGACATATTACGCTTGCGTATTTTGAGCAGAAAAGTACTGTCGATTATATCGGTGTCGTGCAGGGAATTCCGGTTTGTTTTGATGCCAAAGAATGTGTCGAGGATCGTTTTCCGCTCAGCAATGTGCATGAGCACCAGATGAAATTTATGGAACAATTTGAAAGACAGGAAGGGATTGCATTTTTGCTTATTTATTTTAAAAACCGGGAAAAATATATGTATCTTCGTTTTCAAAAATTATTGGAATTCTGGCAGCGGATGCAGCAGGGCGGCAGAAAAAGTTTCACGATCGATGAGATGGAACCGGAGTATGAGATTTCGACGTATTCGGGGACATTTCTGCATTATCTGGAACCGTTGCAGAGAGATCTGCAGCAGCATTAAAATTTGGCAGTAATTACCAGAATGAAATACACCTTCGTGGGTACAATAGTATCAGATAACCGAGTGGCTTACATGAAAATGTTTCGATGACGGAATGTTTTCATACAAAAGACATTCCGTTATCACTTACGATAAATACAAAAAACACGGAGGTGAAATGTTATGAGTAAAACAGCAAGAATGGAAGTACCACAGGCAAAAGATGCTATGGACAAATTCAAGATGGAGGTTGCGTCTGAACTTGGCGTAAACTTGAAAGATGGTTACAATGGTGACCTCACATCGAAAGAGGCAGGTAGTATCGGCGGCGAGATGGTGCGTCAGATGATCAAGAAACAGGAAGAGTCTATGCGTTAGTCAAGACTAACCTGCGATAAGATCGTAAAAAAGATAGTCCTTCGGAAATTTATCTGGAGGGCTATTTTTTTGTAGACATCGCAGGCGAAAAAAGATATAATAGTATCAAGACAAAAGGGGAAACCCGCAAGAATGAAATGGAGGATACATAATGGGATTAATTAAAGCAATCGGAGGGGCGATCCGCGGTACGATGGCAGATCAGTGGAAGGAATATTTTTACTGTGATGCGATGGAAGCGGATGTCCTCGTGACGAAAGGACAGAAGAGAAAAAGCGGAAAATTCGGTACATCCAACAAAGGAAATGACAATATCATTTCCAATGGATCCGTGATCGCTGTCAATGAAGGTCAGTGTATGATCATTGTAGATCAGGGAAAAGTAGTTGAATTTTGTGCGGAAGCAGGCGAATTTATGTATGATACTTCGACAGAACCAAGTTTGTTCTGCGGAGATTTAGGGGATACGATCAAACAGACATTTTCTACGATCGGAAAACGTTTTACATTTGGCGGAGATACCGGAAAAGACCAGCGCGTGTATTTCTTTAATACGAAAGAAATTATGGGAAATAAATACGGGACAGCCAATCCAATCCCATTCCGAGTGGTAGATACGAATATTGGACTGGATGTGGATATCTCGGTACGCTGCAATGGAGAATATTCTTATAAAATTTTCGATCCGATTTTATTCTATACCAATGTGTGCGGAAATGTAACGGACGAATATACCAGAGATGAGATCGATTCGCAGTTAAAAACAGAGCTTATGACGGCATTGCAGCCGGCCTTTGCGAGAATCTCGGAACTTGGGATCCGTTACAGCGCAGTTCCGGCACATACGAAAGAGGTCGCAGATGCGCTGAATCAGGAATTGTCGGAGCAGTGGGGTAAACTTCGCGGACTTCAGATCGTTGCTTTTGGTGTCAATACGATCAAGGCATCCGAAGAAGACGAGCAGATGATCAAAGAGATGCAGAAAACTGCCGTACTCCGCAATCCGAATATGGCAGCAGCGACACTTGCCGGCGCGCAGGCAGAGGCGATGAAAGCCGCCGCTTCCAATACGGCAACCGGTCCGATGATGGCATTTGCCGGCATGAATATGGCGACACAGGCAGGCGGACTCGATGCCAATTCTTTATTTGCGATGGGAGCACAGCAGCAGGCAGCCACACAGGCACAGCCACAGCAGACCGCGCAGCCGCAGCAGGCAGCACAGCCGCAACAGGTTCCGCAGCCACAGGCGCAGGAAGCAGCGGAAGGCTGGACGTGTTCTTGTGGAAAGACCGGAAACACCGGAAAATTCTGTATGGAATGTGGTTCGCAAAAACCGGAAGAACCAGCAGGATGGACTTGTTCCTGTGGAACTTTGAATCAGGGAAAATTCTGTATGAACTGTGGAGCAAAGAAACCGGAAGGTGCCCCATTGTATCGTTGTGATAAGTGTGGCTGGCAGCCGGAAGATCCACATCATCCACCGAAATTCTGTCCGGAATGCGGGGATATTTTTGATGAAAATGATATCCAGTAATGAGAATGGAGGAAAAAAATGAACCAGCAAGAGGAAAATTTTGACAATATTAATTTCGCAGAGACCAAAGAGGAAACCGATAAGAAATGTCCGCAGTGTGGCGGAATCATGGATTTTGATCCAAAGACCGGACATATGAAATGTGGTTTCTGTGATTACGAAGAAGAGATCGCCGTGTCGGAGGAAGAAGCGAAAAAGGCGGAAGAACTGGACTTTGATCTGGTAGATAAGACGGCGAATAAAAACTGGGGAGCGGAAAAGAAGACGGTAATCTGCGAGGCATGTGGGGCAGAATCCATTTACGATGCCCTTCAGACGTCTGCGGTCTGTCCTTTCTGCGGATCCAACCAGGTTATGGAGGCAAACGATCAGGATACGATTGCACCGGGCGGTGTCGTGCCATTTCAGGTAAATGATAAGGAGGCATCCCGGCTCTTTAAAGAATGGATCAAAAAGAAATGGTTTTGTCCGCGCCTTGCAAAAGAAAGTGCAAAGCCGAAGAGTTTTAACGGAATCTATCTTCCGTACTGGACGTTTGATACGGACACATTTTCAACGTATACCGGTCAGTACGGTATCGACAGAGAGGTGCAGGACGATGACGAGCACAGCCATACCGAGACGGACTGGTATTCGACATCAGGTACTTACAGCGAGTTTATCGATGATGAACTGATCCTGGCATCCGACCGCCACGATTCCGATATGCTGCGTAAGCTGGAGCCGTTTGATACGGAAAATAATAAGGCTTACAAACCGGAATATGTTGCTGGATTTGTTGCAGAACGGTATGCGCTTGGCGTAAAAGATGCCTGGAAGAAAGCCAAAAAGGCAATTTCGGCAAAATTGAAACGCAGCGTCGAAGAAAAGATCGAGGATGAGAACTGTGCCGATCATACGAGACGGGTCGTACTGAATACGTCGTTTAACAACATTACATACAAATACCTGCTTTTGCCGATCTGGGTATCGAACTTTAAATACAAAGATAAAGTTTACCAATTTATGGTAAATGGGCAGACCGGAAAAGTAGCCGGAAAGACACCATTGTCAATACCGAAGATCATTATTACGGTGGCTGTGGCGCTTCTGGCAGCAGGAATCATCTATTACATCTGGAATTAAAGAAATTAGACAAGACAATAAGAAAAACTGCCGCACGAAAGGGTGTGGCAGTTTTTTTGAATAAGTCAGTCAGGCACGGTGAGCACCTGCGGTTAAAAACAATTAACTTTCCATCAGATATTTTTCATTGATCGCCAGAACTTTTCCCATCGCATCGCGTCCCGGTCCACCGATCGTATTTCTCTTTTCGACACACGTCTTCATCGAAATTGCCTCATAGATATCTTCCTCAAATACCGGCGAGATCTTTTTGTATTCTTCCAAAGGAAGCTCGTCCAGAGATATATTTTTGTCGATACAAAGGAGCACAAGCTGGCCGATGATACCATGTGCATCGCGGAATGGAACGCCGTGGTTGACGAGATAATCGGCGGCATCCGTCGCGTTGGTAAAGCCGTTTTTCGCGCTGGCTTCCATATTTTCTTTCTTAAATTTCATCGTGTCGATCATGCCGTTAAAGAGGGAAATACATCCTTTCACGGTATCGATCGCATCAAACGTGAACTCTTTATCTTCCTGCATATCCTTATTGTAAGCAAGAGGAATCCCCTTCATCGTCGTAAGCATGCTGATGAGGGCACCATACACACGTCCGGTCTTTCCGCGGATCAATTCTGCGATGTCCGGATTCTTTTTCTGTGGCATGATACTGCTTCCGGTCGAATACGAATCATCGATGTCTACAAACTGGTATTCATTGGAATTCCAGACGATGATCTCTTCGCAAAAACGGCTCAGGTGCATCATGATCGTCGAAAGGGCACTGAGAAGTTCAATCAGGTAATCACGGTCGGAGACAGAATCCATGCTGTTTAATGTAGGGCCATCAAAATTGAGCAGGGAAGCGGTGTATTCACGGTCAAGCGGATAGGTTGTCCCGGCAAGGGCACCGGCGCCAAGCGGACAGTAGTTCATGCGGTCATAGATGTCGCGAAGACGGCTGCGGTCGCGGCGGAACATTTCAAAATAAGCACCAAAATGATGCGCCAGAGTGACCGGCTGTGCTTTTTGCAGATGCGTAAAGCCCGGCATGAAAGTATCCACATTTTCTTTCATAATGCGGTGAATCGTCACGAGAAGTTCTTTCAAAAGATCGTTCAGCTCGACAATCTCATCGCGGGTGTACAATTTCATATCGAGTGCCACCTGGTCATTACGGCTGCGTCCGGTATGAAGTTTTTTGCCCGGATCGCCGACGCGCTCGATCAGATGTGCTTCAACAAAACTGTGAATGTCTTCGTGTTCTGCGGTAAATTCCAATTTACCGGATTCGATATCCTCCAATATACTTTTCAGTCCGCCGATGATCGTCTCTTTTTCGTCGGCAGTAAGGATCTTCTGCTTTTCAAGCATCGTCACATGAGCGATACTTCCAAGGATATCCTGTTTATAAAATTTCTGGTCAAAAGAAAGCGAAGCATTGAAATTATGTACCAATTGATTCGTCTCTTTTGTAAAACGTCCTCCCCAAAGTTTCATGGTTCCACCATCCTTTTTAACAATAGTAATACTATGATATCATTTTATATCAAGGAAATCAACTATTTTCAATTGTACTATGTACAGAAATTTGATATACTGGAAGCAGCAACGATACGATGAAGGAGAATGACGATGACAGGGCAGTTGAGTGACAAAAAGGAATTGACGTGGCAGGAATGGGAAAAAATGGAAAAAGACAGCAGCGTGCTGGTAGATCTGCGGGAAGAAGTGGTTTACCACCACGGCACGATTCCGGGGGCAGTCTGCATCCCGCTTCGCTGTTTTGAGGAAGAAAAGGAAAAACTGCCAAGGGAGAAATGCATCGTGGTATTTTGCCAGCG
>DJNB01000238.1:4305-14580 GCA_002435545.1 Lachnoclostridium sp. UBA6475 | reverse complement strand
AATATGGAACGGTATTCCCGCCATGTACTTCTGGATGAAGTCGGACAGGAAGGACAGGAAAAACTTCTGGCTTCTAAGGTGCTTGTCGTCGGAGCCGGCGGACTGGGCGCGCCCGTCGCCCTGTATCTTGCGGCAGCCGGTGTGGGAACGATCGGGATCGTCGATGCGGATGTCGTGGAACTGTCCAACCTTCAGCGGCAGATCATTCATAATACGAGCCGTCTCGGACAGAAAAAGGTGGAGTCTGCCAAAGAAACGATCGAACTTTTGAATCCGGACGTAACGGTAAAAACGTATGCGATGCGGCTGACACCGGAAAATATCGGGGAACTCATCGAAGAATATGATTTTATCGTAGACGGAGTGGATAATTTTGAAACTAAATTTTTGATCAATGATGCGTGCGTGCTTGCCGGCAAGCCATTTTGCCACGGTGGGATCCTGCGGTTTCAGGGACAGGTTATGACGTATGTGCCCGGACAGGGGCCGTGTTACCGCTGTATTTTTGAGGAAATTCCGGAGCAGGGAAGTGTGCCGAATTGCAGTGAAGCCGGTGTGATCGGCGTGATGGCGGGGATCATCGGCTGTGTGCAGGGATTGGAAACGATAAAATATCTTCTCGGTATCGGCAGACTTCTGACCGGACGGATGGTTGTCTTTGACGGACTGGATCTGACTTTTCGAGAGGTAAAATTTGGAAATTCGATACCGACCTGTAAAGTGTGTGGAGAACATCCGGAGATCAAAGATGTAAAAGCGGAAGCGTGGCGATATGAAAGCCACGGAATTTGTACACTTCATTGACTTTTTTGCAAATTCTCGGTATAATAGAAAAGAATGACTAAGGGAGGATTCAGGATGACAAAAGAACGCCTGAAAGATTTGGCGGAAGTCAGTTTTTCACAGGGACGATATACATTTACCCATTTTCTGTCACTGGCAGAACAGGATGAATTTTATACGATCGAGCCGGAACTCCGGTATGCCGGGATTACGGTGTCCGGTGGATGTGAGGGAACCGAGCGGCAGATGATCCGTTTTGGCAGTCCGGAAGAATTCGGATATGAGGAAGAATTTCCGATTTCCTGTGTTCACTGCCGGCCGATGGCTGCGAAATTTGCAGAAAAATGTAATCACCGGGATGTCCTCGGCGCGATCATGCACCTTGGCATTGAACGCGAGGTGATCGGAGATATCTGGGTAATGGAAAAAGAAAGTTATTTTTTCTGCCTGTCTTCTATGAAAGATTTTATCTGTGATAATCTTACCAAAATCCGTCACACCAATGTGGTCTGCGAGGAGATGCAGGAGATTCCACAGGCGGTGAAACCGGTGCTGAAAAGGGAAGAACTGGTTCTGACATCGCCGCGCTGTGATGCCGTTGTGGCAAAAGTATTTTCGCTGTCGCGCAGCAAGGTGATTCCGCTGTTTCGTGAAAAAAAGATCTTTGTCGGGGGCAGAGTATATGAAAATAACAGCGGGATATTAAAAGAAGATGATGTAGTCAGTGTGCGGGGATATGGAAAAATCATTTACCGAGGTGTGCTGAGAGAGACGAAAAAAGGACGATATACGATAGCAGTAGATCGATTTGTCTGAGATGGAGGATAACGATGAAGTGGAAACGGGATGCCAGAGATAAAAGACATTTTATAATAATGAGTGCTGTGGCTGTGCTGGTTCTGGTGATCGGACTGTTCTTTGACCAAAACGGGGAGCAGGCCGTGGAGACAAGCGGCACGCAAACGGTAACCGTGCGAGAGGGAGCCGTGACGGATGCCGCTGTGATGGCAGCGCCGGCAAGCGAAAGTGCAGTACAGGCGACGGCTGAACCATCTCCGGAAGATGGAATCTATACGTATCTTCAGGGACCGAGATCCTGGAAAGAACGACGGGAATGGTCCGGTAAATGGGGAAAGACATTTTACGATGGACAATCGTTTGGTGCCTTTGGCTGTGGATTCTGCTGTATGGCAAATATTTACAGTTCTTTGACGGAATACCAGTGTCTTCCGACGGATATTTACCAGTATGCCAAAAAAGTGACGTATTATCCGGGAGGCGGAGCCATCTCCTGGGAGCAGATGCAGGCGACACTGAACTCGGTCGGATTTGAAACTTCGCTGCATCATAAACCATCGACGTACAAACAATTTATAAAACAAGTCAAGGAAGGACAGGCAAGTCTTGTGCTGGTAAGCAGTGCAAACGATGCCTCTTATTGGAAAAATACACCGGGACATTATGTGACCCTTTTCTTATACGATGAAAAAGATCAGAGCGTCTTTCTGGCGGATTCCGGAGATCCGGAACACAACCGCCACCGTGTCAGCTGTAAGACCATTTACAAGGCCTTAAAGACAAGCAGTGATTATCACTTTATGTCCATTGACGGCTACGACAAAGAAAAGGATCAGTGGAAGCATAAAGGCATCAAGGGAACCTGGGTTCGTCCCCAGACATTAGAAGATTGAGAAAGAGAGAAGAGGCATGCAGATACCAGGTCAGGTACAGTGGATTCTTGATAAATTGGAAGAAAATGGAAAAGAGGGGTATGCCGTCGGAGGGTGCGTCAGAGACAGTATGTTAGGACGTGTGCCGGGAGACTGGGATATTACGACATCCGCAAAACCAAAAGAGATCAAGCAGATTTTTCGAAAAACAATAGATACCGGCATCGCCCATGGAACGGTTACGGTCATGGTGGATGGAACCGGTTACGAAGTGACGACATACCGCGTGGACGGAGAATATGAAGACCACAGACATCCCAAGCAGGTAGAATATACGGCAAACCTCGAAGAAGATTTAAAGCGCCGCGACTTTACGATCAATGCGATGGCGTACAATCCGAAAACCGGCATCATTGATCTGTTTGACGGTATTTCGGATCTGGAAAAAAAGATCATTCGCTGTGTTGGCGATGCAAGACAGAGGTTTTCTGAGGATGCGCTGAGGATGCTGCGAGGTGTTCGTTTTGCCGGACAGCTGGGGTTTGATGTGGAAAAAGAGACGCTCGATGCCATCTATGAACTGGCTCCGACGATACAAAATGTGAGCAAAGAGCGGATCCGGGTTGAGATCACCAAATTGCTTTTGTCAGAAGAACCGGAAAAATTAAAACTGGCAGAATACACCGGATTATGTGAATATTTTTTCCCGGAATTTCGTAAGATGATTCAGACGACACAGGAAAATCCCCATCATAGATTTACGGTGGGAGAACATGCGATGCAGGCAGTGAAGCATGTCCGGAAGTTATACCGGGAAATGGAAAAAGAAGAGATGAGAACAGGCGTTTTTTCTCCTTTTGAGAAAGCTTTTCCGGATGAAAAATGCAAGACGATACTAGTGTATGCGGCGTTACTGCATGATGTAGGAAAGCCGGAGACAAAAAAAATAGATGATAAAGGAATCGCCCATTTTTATGGACATGATGTCAAAGGAAGCGAAATGGCAAAAGCGATTTTGAGAAGACTTCGTTTTGACAATGATACGATCCATATGGTATCTCAGATTGTGCAGTTTCATGAACGTAGATACCAGGGTGGACGACGCGAGATGCGGCGGCTTGTCAATCAGGCAGGAAAAGAGGTCATGCCGTATCTGTTTTTGATTCAGCAGGCAGATATCCTTTCACAGAGTGATTATCAGCGTGAGGAAAAAATGCAGCGGCTTCAGATGGCAAAGCAGCATTATGCACAGATCTGTTCGCAGGGGGAGGCAGTATGTCTCAAAGAACTTCATGTGACGGGAAGAGATTTGATGCAGCTTGGTATGAAAGCCGGGCCGGGACTTGGAAAAATGTTACAGCAGTTAATGGAGGCTGTATTGGAAGAACCGGAGTTGAATGATAGAGAGAAACTGTTAGAACAAGCAAAGAAGTGGATATAAAATGACGAGGGAAGGTGAATGTTATGTTTCATAATAAACGAAAGACAATTGCATTGTTTAGCTGCAATTCTCATGGAGAATACCAGCGGGAGATATGTACAGGTGCGGCGATGCAGGCAGAAAAATTAGGGTACAATCTCGCAATATTTACCTGCTACGGAAATTATGGACAAAATCCTCTTTATGCGCTGGGAGAAAAAGATATCTTTTCCCTGCCGGATTATGAAGAGTTTTCCGGTATCATCGTGGCGGGAGACACATTTTCTATCGATGAAGCGATGGAAGAAGTGGTGGAATCCTTTCAGGAAAAGGCAAATTGTCCGATTGTCAGCCTGCGCCAGAAAATGGATGGGATCAACAATATCCTGGTGGATAATACAGCTTCCATGGGAGGGATGCTTCGTCATCTGATCGAGTGCCATGGTGCGAAGGATATTGCGTTTATGACCGGGCGGAAAGGGCACCCGGATGCGGAGGAGCGGCTGTGCGCATTTTACCAGATTATGGAAGAATATCATCTGCCGGTATCCGAGCACAGAGTGTATTATGGTGATTTTTGGAAAAACCAAGGAAAAGCCGCCTGTGACTGGTTTATGGAAGAAGGAAAATGTCCGGATGCCATCGTATGTGCCAATGACTACATGGCAATGGCGGTGATCGATGAACTTTATAAACGGAACTTAAACGTACCGCAGGATGTGATCGTGACAGGATATGATGGGATAAAGTCCGGTTTGATCTACAGCCCTTCGGTGACGACCGTCCGTGTGGATTTTACGGATATGGCAAAGAAAGCAGTATCTTTAATTGATAAGCACCAGACGGATCCATCGGTAGAAGATATCTTTATGACGGCAGAATTAAAAGCAAGAGAATCGTGTGGCTGTCTCGCGGATAACCATTCTTCCATCGTGTATTACCGATGTATGAACCACGATAACATTGTGGATCATGATAATTTGGAAATGCAGTTCTGCTTTATGAACATACAGCTGGGACGAGTGGAAAGATTCGATCAGATCAATCCGATCATTCAGAGTTATATTTATAATATTGAAGGGTTTAAAAACTATCTGATCTGTCTCCGCGATGATATTATGATGGATGATAAAGATCCTCATGGATATACCGATCAGATGGAAGCGAGAATTGTATTTCATAACCGTGAGAATCAAGGAAATGTCAGGTACGAATTTGAANNACCGGATGGAGGCAAGGATCGTATTCCACGACAGAGAAAATCAGGGAAATGTGAGGTATGAATTTGACCGCAGCCAGCTGATCCCGCAGGAACTGGCAAGCGACGAACCGCAGTGTTATGTGTTCAGTCCGCTGCATTTTCAGGATGAATGTTACGGATACGAGGCTTATTCCTATGAAAGTCCGGAGAATGCCGGAAAACTGTATATGCGCTGGAGTATGGCAATTGACGATGTCATTATGAATGTTCTTGTAAAAAGTAAGATGAAGCGCGCAATCGATGAACTGGAGATCATGTACATACAGGATGTGATGACCGGATTGTTTAACCGGCGTGGATTTGAAAAATATGCAAGAGTTCAATTCATGAATGCGAGGGCAAGAGACAGTGTCGTATGTGTCATCGGAATTGATATGGATGGATTAAAACCGATCAACGATATTTATGGCCATCATGAGGGAGATTCTGCTCTGCGTGCGGTGGGATATGCGATCCAGGAAGCAGCCGTAAGCGGGCAGATCGGAGCGCGTATCGGCGGGGATGAATTTGAAGTACTGTTCCCATGCCAGGATGAAGAAGATGTAAAAAACTGGGTGCGTGTGTTTGAGCGAAGCCTGGATAATTATAATAAAAAGTCACATAAACCGTATGAAGTATATGCAAGTCTCGGATACAAGATGGGCATTCCGGGGGCTGGTGATACGCTTGAAAGTTACATGCGGGAGAGCGATGATATTATGTACCGCAATAAGGTGGCAAATAAAATGGAACGAAATCAGACGCTGCGCTGAGAAAATCTGGAGGATAAAGACGAATGGATATGAATAAAAAAATAGCAGAAGAATTAGAGATTAAGACTTGGCAGGTAGAGGCTGTCATTAAGCTGATTGACGAAGGAAATACGATTCCTTTTATCGCCCGTTACCGAAAAGAACAGCATGGGGCACTGAACGATGAACAGCTTCGTAACCTGCATGAAAGACTGGTCTATCTCCGCAATCTGGAAGAAAAGAAAGAGCAGGTGCTGGCAAGCATCGAGGAGCAGGGCAAACTGACCGAGGAATTGAAAGCCCAGATCCTTGCGGCACAGACACAAGTTGTAGTCGATGATCTGTATCGTCCGTATCGTCCAAAACGCCGTACCCGTGCAACGATTGCAAAAGAAAAGGGACTGGAAGGACTTGCCAATATCATTCTGCTTCAGATGACAGAACAGCCATTGGAGAGTGAAGCGGAAAGTTACCTTTCGGAAGAAAAAGAAGTGAAGACGACGGCAGAGGCGATTCAGGGAGCGATGGATATCATCGCAGAATCCGTAGCCGATGATGCCGACTATCGTATGTACATCCGTAAACTTACGATGGACGAGGGACTTCTCGTGTCCGCGGCAAAAGATGAAAAAGAAAAGTCCGTTTATGAAAATTATTATGAATTCAGCGAGGCGGTAAAAAAGATCGCCGGATACCGGATTCTCGCGATCAACCGGGGAGAAAAAGAAAAATTTCTTACCGTAAAAATAGAAGCTCCGGAAGAACGTATCTTGCGTTATCTGGAAAAGAAAGTGATCACAAAAGAAAATCCGCATACGACACCATGTCTCAAAGAAGTGCTGGCAGATAGTTACAAGCGTCTGATCGCACCTTCGATTGAGCGTGACATCCGCAATGAACTGACGGAAAAGGCAGAAGATGGCGCAATCAAAGTATTTGGTAAAAATCTTACGCAGCTTCTGATGCAGCCACCGATCGCCGGAAAAGTGGTACTTGGCTGGGATCCGGCATTTCGTACCGGCTGTAAGTTAGCTGTTGTAGATGAGACAGGAAAGGTGCTCGATACGATCGTTATTTTCCCAACAGAGCCGCAGAAAAAGGTGGAAGAGTCCAAACGTATCGTGAAAGGACTGATTGACAAATACAACATTTCCCTGATCTCCGTCGGAAACGGAACGGCTTCCCGTGAGTCGGAGATGGTGATCGTAGATATGTTAAAAGAGATCAATAAACCGGTTCAGTACGTCATCGTAAACGAAGCAGGTGCTTCGGTGTATTCGGCAAGTAAACTGGCTACGGAAGAATTTCCAAATTTTGACGTTGGACAGCGTAGTGCGGTGTCAATCGCGAGACGTCTCCAGGATCCGCTTGCGGAACTGGTAAAGATCGATCCGAAATCCATCGGAGTCGGACAGTATCAGCATGACATGAACCAGAAGAAATTGAGTGAAGCCCTGACCGCTGTAGTCGAAGACTGTGTAAATAATGTCGGCGTTGATCTGAATACGGCATCGGCTTCCCTGTTAGAATACATCTCCGGTATTTCCAAACCGATTGCGAAAAATATCGTAGCGTACCGCGAGGAAAACGGTAAATTTACAAGCCGCAGACAGCTTCTGAAAGTGGCAAAACTTGGACCGAAAGCCTTTGAACAGTGTGCAGGATTTATGCGGATCGGCGATGGAAAAAATCCATTGGATGCAACGAGTGTACATCCGGAATCCTATGGGGCAGCAGAGGAACTTCTCTCCCTTCTCGGATTTGGAACAGAGGACGTCCGCGGCGGTGTAGTCGGTCTTTCCCTTTTGGCAAAAGACCGTAAATCCCTTTCGGAAAAACTTGGCATCGGCGAGATGACACTCAATGATATCATCAAGGAATTGGAAAAACCCGGAAGAGATCCACGAGATGAGATGCCAAAACCGGTTCTTCGTACCGATGTACTTGAAATGAAAGACCTGAAAGAGGGCATGATCCTCAAAGGAACCGTGCGCAATGTCATTGATTTTGGTGCGTTTGTCGATATCGGAGTACATCAGGACGGACTGGTACATATTTCCAAATTAACGAACAAGAAATTTGTAAAACATCCGTTGGAAGTGGTAAGTGTCGGAGACGTGGTTGAAGTAAAAGTGTTATCCGTTGACTTGCAAAAGAAACGAATTCAATTATCAATGATCTTATAAAGATAGAAAAGAGGGCTTACAGTGAGAAGGAAAATTTTGGCAATTGCTTTGGTGGGGGTGCTGGTGCTTAGTGGCTGTGGCAGCCGGGAACCGGTAAAGAAACAAACAACAGAGGTGTCTCAGAAAAAAGAAGAGGCAAGATATGAAAGCAAAGAAATGTCACTCCCGGATCCTTTGCAGACAGCAAATGCTTCGGCAAGCGATTATCTGGGGGCGTCGTTTGAAGGATTTGTGGCGGATCTGCAGGGCAGACCGGCAGTTTATTCCAGTGACTTTACACTCGAAGATGACGAGTATAATGCGACGGTAACCCGGTGGACACTCGACGAGAAAGGAAACTGGGAATCCGATGAACTGTGCGACGTTTCCCTGAGTGAATTTTTAAATAATAAGTACGAGCAGAAGGAGTGGACGCGCTGCAAAGTTCAGAATTTCCGGCGTGGAGACAACGGAAATCTGTATGCGGTATTTGTATATTATGAAAAGGCAGATATCGAAGTGAACGGCGAAGTGACGGATGGAATCGCAGAAAAATATTCGATCCTGGAGATTGACGAGGAAAACGATTCGGTATACGAAATCCCTCTGGAAGCGGCACCGGCGGTAAAGGAAGATTTTGGAAGAAGAGATGCCTGGGAGGTCGAATGGATCACGGATTATCATGTCTATGAAGACGGCAATATCCTTTTGATCTGCGGAGAAAGCGGTGGTGGATATGGGTACTATATCGACGGGGAGACCGGAAAAACATTAAAAGATATGGGAAGTGTGATCTCTTCTAAGACACGTTTTGCTTATGGTGAGAGTGAACTGGTATTTTATTCCAAAGGCTTGAAGAGTTTTCAGGTGCTTAGTATCCCGGATCTGGAAGAGCAGAATAAATTTGGTGCGTCTCTTGGTGACGATGTTCTTGGAAAAGAATGGTATTTTTATATGAATCCGGACGACTGGAAACTTTATATGTTTAACGGCGACACGGTATATCAGACATCAAACTATCAGAATTCGGACGAGGTGGAGCCGGTGACCAGTGCGGCGACATTTGATGATCTGGCACAGGGACAGGCGACGGTGATGGACTTTTTCGTCGGCGACCAGGAGGATTATTATATCTGTCTGGTGGAAACTACCGAAGAATATGGTGTGGAAAGTTCCAGTTACCGGATGATCCATTATACGAAGGCATAGCGGCGAAGGGAGATAGGGCACGATGCAGAAATTGCGGATCGCGGTCTGTGAAGATGAGAAAACACAAATGGACTATTTGTGCCGGAAATTGGAAAAATACGAGGCTGAGAACGAAGTGCGGCTGGACATTGACTGCTATTTCAGCGCGGAGCAGCTTTTGTTTGAAAAAGAAGATAAAGCGCAATATGATATTTTCATTCTTGACATCCAGTTAAAGAAAATGAACGGAATGGAACTTGCCAGAAAACTCCGCAGCGCGGACAAAGAAGCACATATAGTATTTCTTACCGGATTAAAGGAATATGCTCTGGAAGGGTATGAAGTAGGTGCTGTACGTTATCTTTTGAAACCGCTGAAAGAGGAAAATTTATTTGCGGCATTGAAAGAAATCTGTGAGCAGGAAACCGGTCGCCAGACAACGTATCTGCTTCTGGCAAATATTGGAAAGAAAATTTTATGCAGAGACATTTTGTATGTGGAAGCAGACGGACATTATCTTTCCTTTGTTCAGGAAAAGAAAACCGATCAATGTAAAGCCAGCTTGAATTCAATGGCAAAAGAGTTGGAAGAAAAAGGATTTGCGCTGCTGCGGCGGGGCTTATATGTGAATCTGTATCACATCGAGCGCATCGGACGGCAGGAATGCACGCTGGATGACGGGAGCAGTCTGCCGGTCAGCCGGGGCTGCTATCAAAATCTGAATCAAAGTTTTATCCGCTATTATAAGACGGACAGGCATTGAGAGGAGGAGTACGATGAGAGTGGAACTGGCCGTTTTGTGTATCCTTGCCGCGATGTTTGTGACATGGGGCGTTACCGTTTTGTGGATGCGGCATCGCCAGCTGAAAAAAATCGGAGAATATCAGGATGAGGTATTGAAAAAACAGCGGGAAGAGGTTCAGAATATTTATGAGACAATGCGCGGATGGCGGCATGATTATCACAATCATATGCAGATGATGAAGGCCTATATGTCGATGGATCAGGCAGAAGAGATGGTAGATTATCTGGATCATCTTGAAGAAGATCTGGATGG
>DJNB01000238.1:0-4235 GCA_002435545.1 Lachnoclostridium sp. UBA6475 | reverse complement strand
CGATCCTCAGCAGTAAGATTTCGATGGCGGAAAAACAGGACATACAAGTGGACTGTACGGCGAAGATTCCTGCGGCGCTTACTGTTTCCGATGTGGATCTGTGTGCGGTATTAGGAAATCTTTTGGACAATGCGATCGAATCCTGTGTGAAAGTGAAAGAAAGCGGGCGTTTTATGCGCATATATATTGGTATTTTTAAAAAGCAGCTGTACATTTCCGTCTCCAATGCAACGTGTGAGAAGAGGCGAAAATATTTGACAGAATTTGTAACTCAAAAGCAGGGAGAACATGGCTTTGGATTACGCAGAATAGACCGTATTGCGGAAAAATACGATGGCTATGTAAATCGAAAAAATGAGCCGGGAGTGTTTGCAACGGAAGTGATGTTTCCGTTGTAAAGAAAGAGAGTAAGAAAATGCAGTTCGTGCACGGATAATGACCATTCGTGCACTTTTTTCATTTGTGGGACGGGAATGTGTTATGATGGCAGAGTAAAAATTGGAAAAAAGGGGATGACAAGTTGAAAGATAAACGTACGACAGCAGTAGAAAATGTGTATCAGAGTATGAAGGTGTTATGGAAAGAGTATCCGGCGACAAGGTGGCAGATACCGCTTTCTATTATAGTAAGTGTGGCAAAACCGTTTTTGGTTATGGCAATTCCCTCTTTTGCCATCGCCGCCATTACGGAAGGAAGTATTTCAAAGTATATCGCAAAAATGTTTGGTGCACTTTTACTGGTGGGACTGCTTGAAATATTAGATCAGATCCTTCAGGGAAGACTGTCATTTTCCGAAGTCCTTGTTCGAATGCGGATTTTTATGCCGCAGCTGGTTTGCAAAGGATTGACAATCCGCTATGACAAAGTAGAGACGCAGCAAGGACAGAAGAAGATGCAGGAGGCAGCGTATAGTCTGGCAGGAGATAATTGCGGAGCCGAACAACTGATGCATAAAACCCCGGAATTGATCGTGAAGACGGCCGGGCTTTTGATTTACGGGACGGCAGTTTTTGTGCTGGATGTGCGTATTATCTGTGTGATGCTCGTTATGTGCATTTTGGACATTGTGCTGCGAAATCATGCCATTCAGTACGGGGATGCGTCCTGGAATGAGCGGTCTGAGGTAAACCGCCAGATGCGGTATATTCGAAATGCAGCGGTAGAGCAAAGTACGGGAAAAGACATTCGCCTGTATCATTTAAGTCCGTGGTTTTGTGAGATGTTTGATACCCTGATCCGACGTGAAAAGAAAGTCAATCAGAAAAATCAGCTTCGCTGGTATTTTCCTACAATTGGCGATCAGTGCTGTATCGTTCTGCGCGATATCATTGCGTATTCCATCCTGATCTCGCAGGTGGCGGCCGGGGCGGTATCGCCGGCAGTATTTACGTTGTATCTGGGAATCATTGCGGAATTTTCGGATTGGTTTTATGGAGTGTCGGAAAATGTTTTTGCCATTCAGAAAGCAAGCAGAGAGCACGATCATTATCGCGAAGTGATGGATTATAAAGAGCCAAAACAGGGAGAAACCGTGCTTTCAGAGAGCAGGGAAGAGCCATTGGAAATCGTATTTGAACATGTCAGTTTCCGATACGAAGGGGCAGAGGAAGACAGCATCCGGGATCTGGATCTGACGATCCGTGCCGGGGAAAAAGTCGCGATCGTAGGAAATAATGGGGCAGGAAAGACGACACTTGTAAAACTGCTGTGTGGCCTATACGAGCCTGCCCGTGGACGGATCCTTGTGAATGGAAGAGACATCCGGGAACTTGATCCGGAAGAATACAAAAAACGGGTTTGTGCGATCTTTCAGGATGTGCGGCTGTTTCCTTTTACGATAACCAGTAATGTCTGCACTTCGGAAGAGAAAAAATACAACCCAGACAGGCTGTGGAACTGTCTTCAGAAGGCGGGACTCAGAGAAAAAATAGAACAATTGCCACAAAAAGAAAAAACCTATATTTCCCAGGTGTTTGATGAAAATGGTGTCCTATTATCCGGGGGCGAAATGCAGAAATTATTACTGGCAAGGGCGATGTACAAACCGGGGGGATTATTATTGCTCGATGAGCCGACATCCGCGCTGGATCCCATCGCAGAAAGCCGGATGTACGAACAGTACAATGAGATTTCCGAAAACAAAACCGCCGTATTTATCTCGCACCGTCTGGCGAGTACAAAATTTTGTGAGCGGATCCTTTTTCTGGAAGAGGGAAGAATCACAGAAGAGGGAAGCCACGAGGAACTGATGGAAAAAAATGGAAAATACAGGGAGCTGTTTGAAATCCAAAGCCGGTATTACCGGAAACAGGAAGGAGGAAGTGGGGAATGCTGAAAAAGAATACAATCTGGAAATCGCTTTGTCTGCTGCATAAAATGGATCCGGTTTTTCTTCCGATGCAGGTGGCATGTAAGACGTTTGCAATGGCACAGACGTTTGTAACACTTATTTTGGGAAGTAAAATACTGGATATGGTCGTGGCAAAGCAAAGACCGGAAATTATTATGAAAGTGGTCATTGTGATGACATGCAGCAGTGCTGCCCTCATTCTTCTGCGGTGGGGATTGGAAAGCATACTCCGTGTCAAAGAGCAGGAAATGGATTCCCGCGTGGATGCCAGTATCAGTGCAAAGTGTTATGAACTGGACTATGAGATCCTTGAAAAAAAGGAAACCCTGGATATGGTTCATAAAGCAAGGGAATCGTATTCGATCGGGGGCGGAATTTATATGCTTTGTGAAAAACTGGCATCGGTACTGGAGGCTGTTTTAACGATAGCAGGATCGGTTGCCCTTGTAATCCCGCTGTTTATCCCGGTGGGGAAAGGGACAGCCGGCCATGAATCTTTTTTGAATCAGTGGTACTGCGGTGTGATCCTTGCTTTGATATTAGCGGTAAGCGTATGGATTCGATACCGGGTAACGAAGACCAATGAGGAAAAAGAGAAGAAACTGGTGGAAAAGACTCTTGGTTTTAACCGGGCATTTAGTTATTTCATGGACTATTTACATAAGTATGAATATGGAAAAGATATCCGTATGTATCATATGCAGGATAAAATTGTAAAAACCATGAAAAGCCAGGCGGATGAACTGGAAGAACGTGCAAAGTGGAAGTTAAAATATTATGCGGTCTTTCAGGCAGGGCAGAGTGCAGCGGGATTTCTGGCATCTCTCAGTTGTTATGTCTATGTGGGAGCCAAAGGGATTTTAAAACTGATCAGCATCGGAAATGTCGTATGTTACTGTACCGCGATCCTGAAACTGTTATCCGGTCTGAACAGCATTATGGACGAAGGAATTTCGTTAAAGATTCGAGCGGATTATATGGCGCATTATTATGATTTTCTGGAACTTGAAAATAAAAAATACGAAGGGACGCTGCCAATCGAAAAGCGTGATGATAACCGGTTTCAACTGGAATTCCGCGATGTGTCTTTTCATTATCCCGGTTCGGAAAACATGGTTCTCAATCATGTCTCCATGAAATTTGAAATTGGGGAAAAAATGGCAGTGGTAGGGCCAAATGGTGCAGGAAAAAGTACCTTTATCAAACTTCTCTGCCGCCTGTACGATCCGACGGAAGGCGAGATCCTGTTAAATGGAATTAATATCCAGTTTTACGATTACGAAGAATATCTGGAGATTTTTTCCGTCGTATTTCAGGATTACAAATTGTTTTCCTTTTCGCTCGCACAAAATGTAGCAGGCGCGCTGCAATACGATGGAAAGAAAGTCGAACGATGTCTTCAGGAGGCAGGCTTTGGGGAACGGTTGGAAGGCATGGAGCAGGGAATGGAAACCAATATTTACCAGATTCAGGAAAATGGCGTTGAGATATCGGGCGGTGAGGCGCAGAAGATCGCATTGGCAAGGGCGTTGTATAAGGATGCGCCGGTTGTTATCCTGGATGAACCGACTGCAGCGCTGGATCCGGTCAGCGAATATGAGACGTATAAACGGTTTCATGAAATGGTGCAGAATAAAACCGCGGTATTTATCTCGCACCGCATGTCAAGCTGCCGTTTTTGCAGCCGCATCCTTGTATTTAATGAAGGACACATTGTCCAGGATGGCACCCATGAGACTCTGCTGCAGGAAAAGGGAAATCTTTATGAGCAGATGTGGGAAGCACAGGCGCAGTATTACCAGTAAAAATACCACTTGTCACAAAAATCACTCGGTTTGTCAAAAAGGATAGCATTAGAAGAAAAACTATGGTATAATTCTTAAGT
>DJNB01000245.1:2079-8679 GCA_002435545.1 Lachnoclostridium sp. UBA6475 | reverse complement strand
CCAAAGCAAGTCCGCACCCCAAACCACACAAACCATCCATCCCCCAGGCTGCCTCCAACTCCAACCCCTACCCCCAAAAACCGGAAAAGCCACCCAAACTCCCAAAACCTCTTGAATCTTCCCCACTTTTTTGTTATCATGTAACTATTCAGGTATGGTTGCGATTTTGTAAAAAAGATAAGTACAAGGAGGTATGCATATGCGGATTGGAATGGGATATGACGTACATCGTCTGGTCGAAGAGCGTGAATTGATCATAGGGGGAGAAAAAATAGAATACGAGTATGGGTTGCTGGGACATTCGGACGCAGATGTGCTGCTTCATGCGGTGATGGATGCCTTACTGGGAGCGGCGGCGCTCGGCGACATCGGGACACATTTTCCGGATACGGATGAGCGGTACAGAGGCATATCCAGCCTGCGGCTGCTGGCGTATGTGGATCAGCTGCTGGAAGAAAATGGATATTCGGTAGGAAACATCGACGCGACAATCATTGCGCAAAAGCCGAAAATGGCGCCGTATATTCCGAAGATGCGGGAAAATATTGCATCGACACTTGGACTGGAATTAAACCGGGTCAATGTAAAAGCGACGACAGAAGAGGGGCTGGGATTTACCGGAAGCGGCGAAGGGATTTCGGCGCAGGCGGTATGCATTTTAGAATGACAGCAAAGGAGCCTGACTATGAACCATAGGCAATTGTGGAAAAAAATATTTGGCGACAACGACGCTTATATTGATTTCTATTTTAAAGAAAGAGCGGATCATACCGTGGTGTATTCGAAATACGAGGGGCATGATCTGGTCAGCATGATATTTTTCAATTATTACACGCTGGTGATCGAAGGAGAAAAAGTGAAATGCCCTTATATAGAGGGGGTTGCGACAGCGCCGGAATGGCGTCACAGAGGATTTATGAAGACACTTCTTTACCAGGGCATGATGGACGCAAGAAACGAAGGGGCGCCGTATGTGTTCCTTTCGCCGGCAAATGTGGAAATATATAAGCCGTTTGGGTTTGAGGGCGTTTATTACCGCAAGCAGATGGAAGTGAAGGGAAGACGCCATCGCTGGTATCACGCCGGATCTTTTTCCCATCTCGACATCCGGCTTAAAGAGCGGGCGGTAGAATTTGCCAATGCACAGTTGTATGCGAGTGAATTTAACGCGTATATATACCGCGACGTCCGATATTATGATACTTTGATGAAAGAGACGAAGACGCTCGGCGGAAAAGTAGTGGTTCTGCGGAACGAATCCATGATCCACGGTGTTGCCGTGCTGACACATGAAGAAGACCGGTACGAGGTGCAGGAAATGATCTGCGCGCCGGAAGATGCTGTAAAAGTGGTGGAGTCACTGCGGCATTATCTTGGAGTTAGCGAAGACGAACCTGTGCTTTTTGAAGATGGATATTTTTTACAGGATGTAAAAGGGGAAGGCGTTGCCGTGCGGCTGACGGAAAAACCGTATATTATGGCGCGGGCGCTGACGGATGATGGCGACGCTCAAAAACTAAACTGGTACATTAACGATATAACCTAAAGATGGTTCCGACGACCTGCCGCCGAACGGAAGCGAGGGGCAATACGTATTATACGAGAGGAGACAAAGATGGAAAAACAGGAAAATGAACTGCGCCTGGAAGGACGCCACAGTGTCATGGAAGCATTTCGCGCAGGACAATTGATAGAACGATTATTTGTATTAAAAGGCTGTCAGGACGGCCCGGTTCTGAGTATTTTGCGTGAGGCAAAAAAAGCGGGCGTCATGGTGGATTTTGTGCCAAAAGAGCGGCTGGATCATATGAGCGAGACCGGGAAACATCAGGGCGTTATCGCGAATTTGTCCGCATTTCGCTACAGTACCGTGGAGGATATGTTTGCGCTGGCGGAAAAACGAGGAGAAGATCCGTTCTTCTTCCTCTTGGATGGGATAGAGGATCCGCATAATCTGGGAGCGATCATTCGTACCGCCAATCTGGCAGGGGCGCATGGGGTCATCATACCAAAACGCCGCGCCGTTGGACTGACGGCGACCGTAGTCAAAGCGTCTGCCGGTGCGATTCATTATACGCCGGTGGCAAAAGTAACCAATCTTTCCGCGGAGATGGAACGGCTGAAAGAACGCGGTTTGTGGTTCGTCTGCGCCGACATGGATGGCGAGATCATGTACCGCAACAATCTCAAAGGTCCGATCGGACTTGTGATTGGGAACGAGGGAGCCGGCGTGTCGCAGCTGGTGCGAAAACACTGTGACTACGTGGCGAGTATTCCGATGGCGGGAGATATCGATTCGTTAAATGCATCCGTGGCAGCGGGCGTGCTGGCGTATGAGATTGTGCGCCAGAGAAAGGGATTTTGATAAAAAATGCAGGAAAGTAGATATGATACGCTCACAGATGAAGAAATCATCTGCGGTATCCGCGAAGGAGACAAAGATGGGACAGACTATTTGCTTGAAAAGTACAAAAATCTGGTGCGAAAAAAAGCGCGGGCATTGTATCTGATCGGTGGAGACAATGATGACCTCATCCAGGAAGGCATGATCGGTCTGTATAAAGCCATCCGCGATTATGATATGGGAAAAGAGACCGTTTTCCGCAGTTTTGCAAGCGTCTGCATTGACCGGCAGCTTTATAATGCGGTAAAAGGGGCAAACCGGCTCAAAAATTCACCGCTTAATTCGTATGTCTCGCTGGATATCCCGGTGGAGGCGCGCGGAAATGAGGAAAATGGTGCTCCGACGCTGGGTGAGATGATCGAATGGGCCGGCGTATCCAACCCGGAAGATATCCTCATCGACCGGGAACGTGTGGGTAAGATTGAGCAGTACATCCGGCAGAATCTGAGCGAATTCGAGCAAAACGTCGTCAATCTCTACATTGAGGGGCTGAATTACCAGCAGATTGCCAAAGAGTTAGAAAAGACACCAAAATCCATCGACAACGCTCTCCAGCGGATCAAGAAAAAACTTATGGCATTTTGGTAAAATTTTTGTTGACAGAAGCGTTATACTTTGATAGAATAGTCCATGGATTGTTATTAAATGATTCAGCTGGCGTGGCACAGTCGGTAGCGCACTTCATTGGTAGTGAAGAGGTCACGGGTTCGATTCCCGTCGCTAGCTTTAGAGAGAGGAAATGAATGGTTTGGATAGGCCTGTCATTTCCTTTTTGTTTTATACGGAAATCGGAACTGGCTTACTTGGAGGGATAGGTTATGAAAGGTACGGCATCGCGAAGCCGGTGGGAGATCATCTCATCGCACATATTTACATATTTTAACTTTTTAAATCTGGTTCTCGCAGGTCTGGTTCTGCTGTCCGGACAATACAAAAATATGCTGTTTATGGGGATCGTGATTACCAATGCGGTGATCGGAATCGCGCAGGAATTAAAAGTAAAAAAAGTCATAGATGCGTTGTCCGTAGTGACAGCGACAAAAGCACGGAGATTCGTAGATGGAAAAATATGTCAATGCGAGATTGCAGAAATTCAAGAGGGCGATACGCTGAAACTCATGCTTGGCGATCAGATCCCGGTGGATTGTGAAATCCTTAAGACGGACGGCCTGGAAGTCAATGAATCGCTTCTTACCGGAGAATCCCTTGCCGTGCAGAAAAAGCAGGGAGATTTTGTGTATTCGGGAAGTGATGTGGTGGCAGGAAGTGCAGCTGCGAAAGTGCTGCATACCGGAGACGATAATTATGCGACACAGCTTGTGAAAAAGGCGAAGACAAAGCGCCGGGCAACCTCGGAAATGCAGGATGCGATCGGGCGTATCATTAAATATGTCAGTTATGCGCTCATCCCGGTAGGCCTCCTGCTCTTTTACATCCAGCGTTTTTCGGCCGGCAACAATTTATCGGACTCCATCGTCAATACGGTGGCAGGAGTGATCGGCATGATCCCGGAGGGGCTGGTGCTGCTTACGAGCATTTCCTTTATCCTTGGCGTGGGGCGTCTGGCTAAGAAAAATGCGCTGGTGCAGGAGATGGAAGCAATCGAGGCGCTGGCGCGGGTTGACGTGCTTTGCCTGGACAAGACCGGTACGATTACGACAGGAGATCTGCAGGTCGAGAAAGTTGAGCCGATTATGCGCGACGGCAATGTGGAAGAGGTGCTGGGTGTGATCGCGTATGCTTTTGAGGAGACCAATGCGACAACAGAGGCACTGCGAAGACATTTTACAGAAGTGACCGGGCAGAAGATCATCGAAAAAGTACCATTTAGTTCAAGCCGTAAGCACATGAGCATAACAATAGAAGGAAAAGGAAAATATTGTCTGGGGGCGCCGGAGTATCTGAGCACAGATCCGAAAATCCTTTCCAGAGCAGAAAAATACGCCGCCGAAGGGATGCGCGTTCTACTGCTGTCGCATGATGGGCGTGAGAGTTGTTTTATTATTTTGTCTGATATTATCAAGCCGGATGCGGCAGAGACATTTGCCTTTTTCCGGGAGAAAAATGTGCAGATTAAGATTTTGTCCGGGGATAACCCGCTGACGGTATCCGTCGTTGGAATGCGCGCAGGACTTCCGGAGGCCGCACATTATATTGACGCGCGGAAACTGCCGGATGAGGAAGAAGAACTGCAAAAAGAAATTGGCAAATATACCGTATTTGGTCGTGTGACGCCGGAGAAAAAGCAGGCGGTCGTAAAGGCGCTGGAAGCGGTCGGAAATGTGACCGGCATGGTGGGAGACGGAGTCAATGACGTGCTTGCCCTGAAAGACGCGGACTGCGGTATCGCGATGGCAGCAGGGAGCGACGCGGCAAAGCAGATCGCACATATCGTACTGCTGGATTCCGATTTTGCGTCTATGAGACAGATCGTAGGCGAGGGAAGGACGATCATATCCAATATCGAGCGTGTAAGTACACTGTATCTTACCAAGACGATATATTCGATCCTTTTATGTATCATTTACATCATACTGGCAAAATCCTATCCGTTTATTCCGATCCAGCTGAGTCTGATCGGGGGGACAGCCATTGGGATTCCGAGCTTTGTCCTTGCGCTGGAACACCACGAAGAGACGATTCCGTGTGGTTTCCTGCGAAATGTACTGCGTGTGTCGCTGCCTGCGGCAGTCTGTATGGTGGGAAGTCTTGTTGCAATTACGCTTGTGGGAGAGTGGTTTTCCTTTTCCGAATTGGTATCGTCGAGCCTGCATCTGATCGCAGGAGGAATTGTGAGCTTTGGCGTGCTTGTGGCAGCCTGTATGCCGATGAACCGGGTGCGGTTTGGACTCTGTGTTACGGTTATCGGCATATTTGCCGGTGCAATCCTGCTGTTTCCGGGTTTTTTCGGCATGGCACCGGTCATGCACCTGATCATGACCCTTTTATGATCAGGACGATTTTATGACATCCAGTCCCCGGTGAACCAGCTCAAGGGCGCGGTCCATCTGTCCGGAAAGATAGAGATATCCGATCAGAGCCTCGAAACCGGTTGCCGTGTGATAGTCATGCAGATTCGCATTTTTGGCAACAGAATGAGGTTTTGCATTTCGTCCCCTTTTATAATAGGAAAGTTCTTCTTCTGTAAGAGATTCTTCAATGGCAGAAAGAAGGTCTGCCTGCGCCTTTGCGTTGACCAGTTTACTGGAACGCAGGTGCAGTTTTTTTACCGTACCGGATTTCTCTTCTACAATTAAAGTACGGATGATGATCTCATAAACGGCATCGCCGATATAAGCAAGGGTAAGGGGGGCATATAAATTGATATCTTTTGGCTCCAGTGAAAATGTTTCCTGTATCGCAGCCAGTAATGAATGTTCCATAATAAAAGTCCTTTCGTATTGATACATCTTGTCAGTTTATCTTGATTGTATATCGGAAAGAGGGGAAACGTCAAGAAAAAGATGAATTTCGCCATAATGATGACAAATTTATTTTTTATATTAAAGGTAAAATATGTGAGATGTGAACAAATTGTAAAAAAAGAAAGAAGGAATATGCCCATATTTTTTACAAAATTCAAAAACACCCTTGCATATTACGGCTAGTAGTGTTATAATCGACTTAAATATCATTGTGGATGTATTGGAGTTTTTCTGCAATGGACTACAAAACAAAACAATTTAGGAGGTATTACGATGAGACAAATCGGTACACAGTCAGCCAAGTATTTCAGAAGATTTGTGACAGCGATGCTCGTATTCGCGATGGTAATCACATCTTTGACTGTATCGTCCGTTGATTCTCAGGCGGCTAAGAAAGTGAAAAAAGTCACCATTGGGGTCAAAGTTGGCGGATCAGGAATTCTTGTGCTGAAAAAAGGACAGTCAAAGAAACTGAAGGTTTCTGTGACACCTAAAAAAGCAAGTAAAAAGGTTACATACAAATCAAGCAAAGCTTCAATCGTAAGCGTAAGTTCAAAAGGTGTTGTGAAAGCACGCAAGAGCAAAGGCTCTGCAAAGATCACAGTAACATCCAAGCAGAACGCAAAGAAAAAAGCTACGATTACTGTCAAGATTGGTACTCCTGTAAAAAAAGTTGCCATCTCCAAGAAAGCAACTTCCACATGGACAAGTGCCAATTATACAATTGTAGAAAAGAAAGGACAGAAGACGAAAGTATATCCTAAATATACT
>DJNB01000245.1:0-1912 GCA_002435545.1 Lachnoclostridium sp. UBA6475 | reverse complement strand
TTGTTGGAAATGGTACGAAAGCAACGGTTATTGCTCGTAAAGTCGGAAAAGCCAATGTCATTGCACAGGCTACAGACGGAAGCGGAAAGAAAGCTGTTGTAAAAGTAACGGTTACCAAGTTTGTAAGTGATAAGACACCGGCTCCAACAGCAGAGCCGGATACAAGAAAGAAAACAACAATTGAAGATTTCGAAAGCTATGAAGTCGGAAAGACCTGGAACTTTACAGCAGCCGGTAAAAACTCCGGTCATATGACTGTTGTACAGGATCCGGAAGATGCTTCCAATAAATGTCTGGAGATCAAACTCGACGGAACAGAGGCAGCCTTTGACTTCTCTCCAATCTTCAATGTAGACCTGACTAAGGTAAAAGGCGCTGAGACAAAGACATTAGGAGATTTCAGCGGAATCGGCATGGATCTCCGTGTCGTAACAACATCCAGTGATGTGCTTTACAAAGGAATCTTCTGTTACTTTGACCAGTACGGAAAGATGTCAAAAGATGATAAGTTTGCTGCAAGTGGAAATAAATCTTCTTCGGCACATGTAGATAAAGATGGTAATCCGGTTGCTGCCGGCGCTGCCAACGAAGATCGTTCCCTTCGTTTTGGTGTAAATATTTCCCAGGCAAGTGCGCCAAGCAAAGAAAGTGCCGTCACTTTGTTTAACGGAAATGCATCTACAGAAAACACGGGTTATTTCCCAACATATCATGACAAAGTATGGAAACCGGATAATGCATCCACATTCTATCTTGCGAATTCCTGTACAACGGCATTCAAGGCAAAAGAAGAAGACGGAAAAGTAGGATTTGCATCACGTTCTCTCACATTTGATACATCCCGTATCAATGAGGCAGACAACACATTGTTAAAACAAAATAAATTTGACGTAGTATTCGGTACTACCTATGAAGGTGCTCCTCGTAATAATTCCATTGGAGCAACACTTTCCTGGTATGTGGATAACGTATGTCTGATCGAGGAAAGTATTCCGATCACAGACTTTACCGTTACTGCCGGAGATTCACCAAAAGTTGCTCCTGGCAATAAATTAACTACAACAGTAACATATACTCCGGAAAACACGACACAGAAAGGTCTTACCTGGACAACAAACAATGCAAAAGTAAAAGTGGATTCCAACGGTACAGTATCCGTTGATGAAGATTTCTTTGACGGAATCGATGCCGCTGTACAGGAAGTACCTGTTGTGGTAACAGCCACTTCTAACTTTAATGCGGCACTTAGTAAGAGTGTAACCGTAACCGTTTACCGTGTTGCCATCCCTAGCAAAGATCTGGTGATCACGGCAGATATGTACAATGCAGACTTGTCGGATATTCCAAAGGAAAATATCACGGTGCAGAAAGACGCAGACGGCAACGATTACATGAGCATTAAATTTACAAAGAATAATCAGTTTGTATTCTTTGAACTGCCGGAAGAAACCGATTTCTCCGCTTATGAAAGCTTAGAGATCAGCGGTAAAGTTATGGGACAGTTGACACTCCGAACCTTTGCTTCTGACTTCAGTAAGAATGTCAATGAATGGTGGGATGCAAGCGCATGTCTTGCAACATATCCATTCTACGGCGGTTCCCGTCCGGAACGTCTGGAAGACGGTACACCAAATGGTCCATTTGAAAAAGAAACAGAGACTCATAAATTGAGTGACATTTTAGGAAAGAATTCCTCTTCCATGTCAAAGACAAAATATGTAATTTTGAGTACCAATGAAAAACCGCAGGATGGATCTGATTTTGAGGAAGTAACATATGATATCTTTACCTTGAAATTTATTCCAAAAACCGGTGATGCAGAGGTAGAATCTCCTTCCGTAGAGACACCTGCAAACTAAATATGTAATAACTATCCTTGGTTTTGAGGACCTGCCGGTGTAATACCTGGCGC
>DJNB01000204.1:5834-7460 GCA_002435545.1 Lachnoclostridium sp. UBA6475 | reverse complement strand
AACCAAAATTCCACACCATTGTCATAATTTTTCACACCATACGCCTGATTGTGTGCTTCCATAATTGCCTTAACGATCGACAAACCAATCCCGTTTCCACCGTATTCTCTGGTTCTCGCCTTATCGACCTTATAAAATTTACTCCAGATCTTATCAATATCTTCTTCCGGAATCGGCTTTCCGGTATTAAACACACTCACTCTGGCCTTTCCGTCGCGGCTGACGATCTTTACTTCGATGATCTTTTCACCATCAATGTGGTTCAGCGCATTGCTGACGTAGTTCATAACTACTTCTTCCGTCATATATTCATCTGCCCACACATAAACCGGATGGTCTCCATCGTACGACAAGGTGACCTCTTTCTGGCGGAACAAAATTTCCGACGACGACAATACCGACTGTACTACCTGCTGCAGATCAAAATGTTCGAGATGCACCTGTCCGTTTCCAAATTCCAGCTGATTCAGACTCAACAGTTTTTTTACCATTTTGTTCATCTTATCCGCTTCGTCTACGATAACTTCACAGTAAAATTCACGGCTCTCCGGATCGTCATTGACGTTATCCTGAAGTCCTTCCGCGTATCCCTGGATGAGCGCGATCGGTGTCTTCAGTTCATGAGACACATTTGCAAGAAATTCCTGCCGCATCTGTTCCTGCTCGGAACGCCTCTGGAGATCCAGCTCCAGTTCATTGTTTGCCGTCTTGAGTTCGGAGATTGTCTGTTCCAGTTTATCTGACAGGGAATTCATGCTGTGTCCAAGCACGCCGATCTCGTCGTGCCGGTTTTCCTTATACCGGACATCAAAATCCAGATTTTCCATCTTCTTTGCAATCTGTGCCAGTTTCAGGATCGGCTTCGTATAATGATTGCTCAGGAAGATCATAATGATGACGCACAATATCGTTACAAGGATTCCGACATACGTCAGAAATTCATTGGAAATAGCCGCACTCTCGCGGATGCTTTCGTAATTTGATCGCAGATATACCCAGTAATCTCCTGTGATCCCGCCGACAAGTTCGATATAATTGGAATCGATCCTCTCGTCAAATACATTAAACAATTCGTATTGATCCGTCTCTTCGAGCAATTTATAATTTTCATCAAAAATATTGCCAAGCTGTTTAAACATGACATATTTTGCCAATTGCTGCGTATTCAGCTGCTGCGTACGGTTTCCCATACTCGGATACAGATAATCGACTTTGCTCACCATGCCGCTGGAGGTATCTACATTAATACTCATAATGTATACACTTACGCTGCTGTTTGCGCTGATCTTATCCAGAGAATCGTATACTTTATCTTTCTGTGTATCGGAAATGTTTTTCCAGTCATTTTCATCAAACAGCGCTGCCACTTCTCCATACACATCATTCATTTGCTTTTTCTTGGAATTTTCATAATATCCGGGAAGCAGAAACAGGTTCATGATCCAGCAGATCACAATACATAATATGATCATAAGCGCTGTCAGCACGACCAGTCTTGTCCGCATTGACTGTCTCATAGAACGCCACATCCTCTCTACGATACTTCGAATTTGTAGCCCATTCCCCAAATGGTTTTGATGTATTTGCCGCATTTTTCGCCCATTTTATTGCGCAGTTTTTTTACAT
>DJNB01000204.1:0-5808 GCA_002435545.1 Lachnoclostridium sp. UBA6475 | reverse complement strand
GGGTGTCAATGGTTCTGGCATCCCCAAAATAATCGTAATCCCACACATGATTTAAAATGCGCTCACGCGACAACGCGATATCTTTATTTTCCATAAAGTAAGCAAGCAGTTCAAATTCCTTGAAACTGAGATCGATCTTTTCTCCATCGATCACTACTTCATGGGCGCTGCGGTTCAGTTCAATGCCGCCGTATTCCAGCACATCTTCGGATGCTGCATTGGCACGGCGCAAAATCGCCTGAACTCTTGCCACCAGTATTTTCGGGCTGAACGGTTTGGAGATATACTCGTCTACCCCAAGTTCGAACCCTCTAAGTTCGTCATTTTCTGCCCCTCTGGCTGTCAGCATGATGATCGGCACCTTCGAATACTGCCGTATCTCCCGGCACACCTGCCAGCCATCCATTTTCGGCATCATGACATCTAAAATGATCAGATCAATATTTTTTTCTGCCAGAAATACATCCACCGCTTCTTCGCCATCTGCCGCTTCCAGCACCGTAAAATTCTCTCTGACTAAAAAGTCCTTTACCAGTTTCCGCATTCTTTGTTCATCGTCAACGACCAGAATCTTCTGTTCCATTTGTATTCCCTCCATTCAAAGCATTTTCGCGTTCCTGCAATTCTTCTTCCCATGTTTCGTATTTGTCGATCAGTTCCTGCTCTGTTTTCTGCTTATAGGTAAAAATGGAATCCTGACTTTTATACTCAATGACAAACAATGCCGCAATGAGAATAACGAGCATTGCAATCACGATCTTGCATTTTTTGTTCAATGTCTTTTGTGTTTCATACAGTATTTTCCATTTTTCTTCTTTGATCCTCGTGGCTGCCGGCAGATATACGTTTTTCTTTTCTGCTTTTTCTGTCTTCGCCGTCATTTCCAGGCTGGGAAGATCGTTTACCGGCACCTTTGCCTGCTCCATATTGCAATATAATTCTTCCAAAAAAGAATATCCGATCACCGTCGTAAAAGAATGATCCTTTAATATTTTCTGATACAATTTCAACGCCACACGTTTATTTCTCACATCGTATTTTTGACGGATTGCATCAATCACCATTTTTTCCTTGTGAGCCACTTCATACGTATCGTTGTCCTCAAATACAAAGCAGTCAATCTTCCTGTCTTCACTCATCCGCCGTATCTCCATTTGACACTTTTGCCTGATCTCCGATATAATCTTTTGCTACTTCGATCATCATATCGTTTTTCGGGTGGCTTCCCTGGCTTTCCTTGTACTCTGTTTCCAGATCCGAGAGACTTTTTTCATCGTCTCCGTCTTCGTAGCCGAGAGCCGTCCACAATTTGTTTTTGTAAGTGGTATCATCCATTGTGAGATTTTCTTTCGCCATAATACTCTTGGCGATCATCACATCGATCACACCATCTTCGGCAATTTCTGAAACACCATCTTCATCCATTCCAAAACTTTCCAAAAGTTCATCCAGCGTCATGCCTGACATCTCGGCAAAATTGGTGTACATAAGACTTACATCTTCTTTCGACTGTGCCAGCATATTTTCCGGTACGGATTTTGCCTCACATGTCTCTTTAAAGGAATCCCATACCAGTTCGCCTTTGTTGTTTATATTGTCTTCCTTTTGCTCTTTCTGCGTTTTATCATAGTATTCCTGCACATTTTTACATTTATTGTCAGATACTTTTTTTGCAAGCGTGTCATTAAAGACATCATTGACTTTAATGGTAAATTGAACCGTCTGTCCTGCGAGATCTTCATCGTCGTAATCGCTCGGAAATTTACAGTCTACCGTCTTTTTCTCACCCTTTTTCATGCCAAGGATGCCGTTTTCAAAGTCATCGATATATTCGCCTTTTCCAACCCATACATACGTATCTTCCGCACTGGCATCGTCCAGTTTTCTGCCATCCTTTTTCCCGGTGAAATCGATATTTACAACATCACCGCTTTGAACCGCCTCTTTGGTGGAAACCTCTTTATCTGTCGCGGCATCGATCATCGCACTGTAGACGTCATCAACTTCCGGCTCGACATTGACCGACAATCCCTTGTACTTGCCAAGCGAGATATACCCTGCCTTCTCATAATCAAAGATCTGACCGTCAGCGAGATTATCACCGTCATCCGTATTCGTCACCGCTTTTTCGCCGCTTCCGGATTTATTTTCTTTATAGAAAAATACACTCAATGCCGCAATGGCCGCGACTGCTGCCACTACGCATACCCCTATGATAATTCCATTCTTTTTATTCATCGTTCCATTTCCTTTCTGTCTATCACTCAATTTTGTTATCATTCTAACATATAAATGTGAAAAAAAAAAGAATAAATTGGGGGGCGGGAAAAATCCTTTTTCCGTCCCCTTCTTTTCTATCTCTCCAACACAATAATTTTATTGGAAAAATTCTGCACTGCCGGAATCTTTCCGATCACTCGGTATATCGGAATCATCTTTTTCATACCTTCTACGAGACTGACCTCCCCTTTATAGGTAAAGGCAGGAACAAGTCCCTGTAAAATTTTTCCATTTTTAACGCCCCATGTAAATTTTGCATGGCTTCCCTCGATGGATTTTTCTTTTATGTGCTTTACAACAAAAGGTGACATCGTCTCAATCATTACCGTCACTTTCCGAAATGTTTTCTCGATGATAGACATCATCTGTAACACATCGGCTTCGCTCAGATACATGGAAAGTCCTTCGATGATAACCAGTACATTTTCGCCGCCGTATTCAATCTCATCGGTATACGACGCATCCATTGCGGATTTGGCGATCTGGTAGACCGGGCCGTTTTCTGTGAGAAACTTTTCCCGGATCTTCATTGTCTCCGGCAGGTCAACATTGTACCAGCGCACATATTTTCCCTGCATCCGGTAACATCTTGTATCCAAACCGCTTGCAATATTTACTACAATCGTGTTCGGATGCCCGCTCAAATACTTCTCCACCATTTCATCTAACACGATCGTCCGGGCGATCACGCCATAGCTCATTGCCTTATCCTGATCGGCTTTGGAAAAATCATAATCCAGTCTGGACACCATCTCTGCTGCCATGTCATCGTGAATCTTTGCATTTTCCTTCCCGGATTCCTTTGCGCGCGCATACAGGGTCTGAATCATCGTTTCCGGCACCCCTGTCACATTTACTTTCTCTTTCATGCTATTCATCCTTTCCATCGTAACGTTTGTTATAAATTGTTATGTTATTAAAAAAACTCCACAACTAACGGCTGTGAAGTTCTTTTAAATGCTCTATTAATTTTTCGGTTCCCCCCGCGGCATAAACGCCGATCTGTTTTACCAGATACAAACTGTATTCCATATCATAATCTTCTTTCACAATCTCTAAACAGCTGTCTAACCGCTGCTTTGCCAGTATCTTAAGCAGTCCCGGATCCGGCGGCGTCTTCAGCTTACTTTGATAATACATCCGAAAGGACTGCTCCATCATCTGTTCCATGCGGTCCCGGAAGCCCTCATAACAGCTCCCCTGCGCCTTTTCCATAATGACAATGGCCTCTTTCTTATGCTTTAAAATAAACTGCATCATAAGCACATCGACATCCGGACCTTCGGACGACTCTTCCATCTCCATCCGCATACACTTTGCCAGTATGTCTTCGTAACTCTGCACGAGCGGTTCTAATATGGCGCGAAACAATGCTTCCTTGTTTTCAAAGGAAAAATACATTGCTCCCGTCGTAACGCCCGCCCGGCTGCAAATTGTTCTAAGACTCGCTTTGGCATATCCTTTCTCATAGAATTCTTCCAAAGCCGCCTGTTTTATTTTTTCCATGGTTTCTTTTTTATTCTTTATCATAACACCTGTTATGATAAACGAAACCAGGCGGTTTGTCAAGAAGTAACCTGCAAACAAAAATGTTTTTCAACACGGGTTACTGTATCCTCAACGGTACTATCCGTCGTTCTCTCAATCCAAAAGAACGGACTTCTCTTAATCTCCTCTATACGATCTGCATTCAGTTCATATAAGGTAGTATTTACCGTCTGCTTTGCTTTTTCTATATCCGTTGCTGAATTCAGATACTGAAAGAATCCCTGATGATCCGGTCTGTTACCATATTCATCAACAAGATTAGATGGATCTATTATGAGAAAAACAACTCTCGCCGGTTCTGAAAAAGCAAGTGCCTGAGCGACAGTAAGATGACAGTCACACAAAACCTTCTTATTTTCTGACAGGCGAATCAGATCAAGAAGAACAAACTCCAACTGTTCACGAGTATTCTTCAACAGCCAGTTCTTATATTCTTCCACCGTTCTTCCAAAAAATTCATCTGCACTTTTAAAACAAGTATTCATAGCAGGCTGAAATAATGAATCTGATATTTTTTTGTGGTCCTCAAATCTCTCATCAATATCAAATAATTCAAATCCATACTTCTCCGCCAATGCATGTGAAAGGGTTGTTTTTCCTCCACAAGGCGTTCCCGTTATAAAATAAACATTTTTTAAGTACTCTTTCATTACATTATCCTGAAATATCATTACAAAATCTCCTTTATTAAATAGTTTTTTCGTGTTTTGTCCATACATAAAACTATTTAATATAGTCCTATGTATTTAGATATTTCTTAAACGTAAAAACATCATCATTTTTTTCACCTCCATAAATTCATGTCAACAGGCTTTACCAACTAGAATTTGAGCGTGTTCTTAACTATGTATCAGCTCATCACAGCCATAAATATATACCCCATTCCAACCATAAAAAAATTGCTCAATCCATGCATGATCATAGGGTAAATAACACTTTCTGATTTCATATATGTAAGTCCATACACTATACCTAATATAAATGCATAAATCAACTGAAACCATGAAAAAGATAACGAAATGGGAAACAATGTCCATTGGATATGTGCAACAGAAAATAGTACCGAGGCTATTACAATAATAAATGCATAACCTTTTTTATCATCTTTACATATCACTCCACCAAGAACAGTAATCGGAAGTGCTCTAAACAAAATTTCTTCTGATGTTCCTGATAAAAACAGTTGAAACGCTAATGTCCCTAAAACATTTGATATATTTAGCTCATATGTATATGACACAATTGTATTAAGTGAATATCCAATGGCATAACTAATAAGAGCATATATCAAAATAACAATAGAAAAAAATGTGGTATATAGCATACCGCTCCTATTTAACCTCGGCATTAACCAAAACTCTAAACCGCTTTTCTTACTGATAACAAAAATAAGAACTAAAGCGGCTATCATCTGAATAATGTGATGCACAGAAATACTCATAAATGCACCATCTTTATCAATCACTGCATATTGAAATAAATCAGCAATGAAACCGCCTAACTTGCTTGCAAAAGTTTGAACAATGAACAAACCTAATATAATTAGTAGAATATATATTGTCTTTTTTATGTTAGTGTTTTTCATAATCTCGCCCCTAACTCCCGATTTTCCTTTTCGCTCATCTTATGTCCAATCACTTTCCGCTTCATCCAGTTTCTTTACCAGCATATCCTTAAGAACAATAAAAGCCGGAATAAAACTGTCACGTATCAACATAATCATTTCATCAATTTCATCTTCATTATATATCTGAACAGAAGTATTGCGTTTTTTCAGCATAAGCAGCCACACCTCAGAACCATTGATAAATCCAATTTTATAACCAAACTGCAAAATTTCACGAGGCGATCCGGTAGTAGCACCTTCTACACTATGCATTCTCATAATTTCCTGCAATGCTTTCCATGCAAGTTCAAAAGTTAGATTAAATTGTCCAATAATCCCTGTTCGATATATATCATTTTCTTCTGCAAGTTTAA
>DJNB01000230.1 GCA_002435545.1 Lachnoclostridium sp. UBA6475 | reverse complement strand
GTTTCCGGCATCGTGAAATACGCAAAATCAAAAGAGTAACTCGTCAACTATTCTTACGAAAGGAGGTAACTGCTCATGGGATTAGCAGAAATTGTAATTAAAATTATTTTTAAATAAGATACTTATTAACCCAAACGCTTTCAGAAAGGAGGTACACGCCCATGGAACCTATTGAAATCCACATTATTTTTTAAGTTTCCACTTAATTATTTTTGTAACTTGTGTATATGGATTTAGAAGCATTAAAAAATTATTCAGGAGGTAAAAATTATGATGATTATTAAACCAATAGAAGAGCCTGGCTCTATCTTGAAAGAATTACTTGAAATCTTAGGGCTGTGATTTTCCAGCCTGACAAACCTAGAAAGGAGGTACAAACCCATGGCTATTATTTTGAAACCATTTCCACCAATCATTGTTTACTAATTTTGCAACCGCACATTTTGCTTTCCAGAAAGGAGGTACACGCTTATGGAGCCTATTGAAATCCACATTGTTTTTTAAGTTTTCACTTAATTCTTTTTGTAACTTGTGTATATGCATTTAGAAGCATTAAAAAGTTATTCAGGAGGTAAAAAGATATGGTTATTACTATTCCAGTCGTTCCGATTGTCGCTGCAATTTCCACTGTTGCCGGCATCGTAAAATACATAAAGTCAAAAAAGTAACTCGTCAAACATTCTTAAGAAAGGAGGTAACTGCTCATGGGATTAGCAGAAATTGTAATTAAAATTATTTTTAAATAAGATACTTATTAACCCAAACGCTTTCAGAAAGGAGGTACACACACCTATGTATTACTACTTACCAACACCTACGCCGACACTTGAAGGCCTTTTAGAAACCGTTAAAGAAATTTTCACTCTGTAACATGTTATTTTTGTAAAATCACAGGAGGTGATGAAATATGGCTTTACCACCAATCATTATTATAATTGCTTTATAAGATAATTTTAAGTTTTCGCTTAATTCTTTTTGTAACTTGTGTATATGGATTTAGAAACATTCAAAATTTTTATAGGAGGTGAAAAATTATGGTTATTCCCATTTCCGTTGTTCCGATTGCCGCTGCAGTTTCCGGCATCGTGAAATACGTAAAATCAAAAGAGTAACTCGTCAAACATTCTTACGAAAGGAGGTACACGCCCATGATGGCAATGACAGAAGAACTTGGAAAATACATCGTATACTAATTCAACAAAAGACTTAACATTTTCACAAAGAAAGGAGCATCGATAGTTGCACAACAATAGTTAGGAAAGCAAGCGGTCTAACCACTTTGCTTTCCTTTTTTTCATTATTCTGCGTATTTATATGGGCAGTATTCCTCCGACTGTTCGATATAACGGCGCAGTTTCTGCACTTCGCGTCGCAAGAGCGTATCATAACTATATCCTGCATCGCCGTCATTTACCATACTATATATCTTGCGTTCAAATTCCTGTATAAATATCCGTTTTCCATTTTTATTGAGATATACACCGCCTTTTTCGGTTTGCTGAAAATCCCGTCCGGCATCAATCATTTTTCGATTGATCAAAGTAAAGATAGTACGATCAACAATAATCGGCTTAAACAAATCTGCCAGATCTAGATTAAGACTTTCCGAACGCTTCCCCGTTGCATGGATAAAACCAAAACGAATATCCAGCGAAGTACGGTTAATCTCATTTGCAATACGCTGATACATAAGTGTGTTTCCAAAACTGATCATCGCATTGATTGCATCTTTGGGTGGACGCTTCGTGCGGGTTTCAAAATGAAACATTTCTTCTTTGATGATATAACGAAAACTAAGATAATATTTCTGCCTGGCTCTTGCTTCAACCAGCATCAAGTCTTGCAAACTCTTTGCCTCATTGCTCTGTTTGATACATTCAGAAAGAACCATAGCAATTTCTTTCAACTCCGTTCTTTTAAGACGCCTTGCATAATAGCGCACATTTGCCCGCATATTTGACAATCCTGCGATTTCCAGCCGTTTTGCCACTTTCAGCCGTTCTCCTTCATCCTCGTAAATCCTTGCCTGGACAATTGTCGTCTGTGCGTCTTTGCGAGTGTTTTGTGGGACAAATGTCCCAATCTTGTTGCCATACTTATCTATAAATACAATACTAAGTCCTTTTTTGTTGGCAAATTCAAGAAATGTGCCTGTAAGTGTGATATTCGAATGAATATATAGAGAATCCATTGTTTCTACCGGAATATAATATTTATGTTCCTCATTTTCAAATAAAATATTAAAATCCCGCCGCGTCAAAATACCACTATTCACCAGATGGTAATTTTTATCTATCTTTCGAATTCCCGTGGTATACCAATGTTCGTAGCAATGCCGTCCATCACGGATACGCCGCGCGATCAGCACACTGTCCTTTTCTTTGTGAAAGCGAAATCCCAAAAAGCAGCGATTTAACCCGGAAAATATACCCGATTTTTTCTCATTGATCGTCAGCCGTTCCACTTCTTCAAGATACCTGCGCGCTGTATCCATCGCCTCTACTGCTTCCTCGTATGTCTTGCAATAAATGTTTACATCGTCTCCAAATCGGCAGAAATCATATCCCAGCCGTTCCATTTCATGATCAAAATCATTCAAATATAAATTACTGAGAAGCGGACTCAACGGACTCCCCTGTACAATTCCTACTTTCTTCTGGGCAATCTCATAATCGGTTTCAATCGGACATTTAATAAACCGATATAGCAAATCTCTTACTTCCTGCTCTTCCACTTTCTTTTTAATTTTTTCTATAAGTCGATTATGGGGAATTACATCGAAATAATGCCTGATATCCAACTCCGCACACCATATCTTTCCCTGCTCTAATAACTCTGCAGCATGAGATGCCGCCACAAGCGTTCCTTTCTCTTTTTGATACGCATAAGAATATTCAGAAAAATCTTTCTCCCACTCATCCGCAAAATATTGAGCCAAAACACGCGAAAGCAGTCGGTCAATCGAATTCAACTGAGAAATCCCTCGCTTTTTCCCATTTTTTGCTACAATATCCAACTGCATTACTATTCCCGGATTATAACTTCCATCGTAAATTGCTGCGAGAATCTTTGCCTTATTCATCCTCCAATACTCTGGAAGATCTGATATCCTGACTCCATCTCTTCCGCATCCGTCATTTTTTGCTGAAAAACTATCTAATGCCCGTTTCACATTTTTCTCCGTAAATATGTCCTTTAACTGAATAGCAATCACCCCATCTTTTTTGTTACAATATATTTGTTTCCTCTTCATGCATTCCAATAATATCTCTCGACGTATACCGCAATGAATCAAACTTATAAATCAATATCTGATCCTCTTTTTTTACAATAACACGTTCCAGATCATTTTTTAAGCGCTTTAACTTCGCTTCCGAGATACTGCCTTCAAATACTGATTTCTGTGAATGTCTCAAATATCTCCTGCAAATCCGAAGCATCTTTCCCGTCCTCTTTGCATTTACATCATAAGCTAAAATAACAAATATAATTATCGACCTCCTCTCCTAATATCGTCAATAAATTTAATCTGCCTGTTTACCTCTGCCCCTTATTCCTCCACGCGGTTTTGTAGCAAAACAGGCTGTCATTATACATTTGTATGAATCCGGTATGTACATTCTCGCTGGATATAGCAAACTTCAATCCCTCATAGGAAGGTACAACTAGGAAATACATATAACGCCACGTTTTATTCAAACGAGTTTCAATCCCTTATAGGAAAGG
>DJNB01000020.1:270-4808 GCA_002435545.1 Lachnoclostridium sp. UBA6475 | reverse complement strand
TCAGGTCGTCTCCGTCATATCCGCGGTATTCCGGATCATAATATCCCTTGTCATGATTTCCGAACACAAAATATACCCCATATGTTGGATTCAATTTTGATAATGCATGGCAGGCATCGATCATATCCTGTTTGGAGGTGTCATCATCGACAAAATCTCCGGTAATCACTACAACATCCGGATTCGTCTTCTGCATTTCCTCCACATATTTTTCAAGTTCTTTTCCGTTAAACGTCGTTCCCACATGAGAATCCGCAAACTGAACGACGCGCAATGTTCCGGTCTGTTTCTCCGTATGCAGTGTATACGGCACTTCCCATACATGGTTGGCAAGGAACCATCCGCAGATCAGATAACCGGTCGTCAAAACAATAGCAAAAAGACCGGCAACTTCCTGTCTGCTCCATTTGGCAGGTTTGCCGGTCTTTTTGTGAAGGAGTGCGGTGACTCCATCACATAAAAGCCAGATGATGACAAGGTGGATCATACATATGAGGGCATTCATCATTCCCATGGTATACCAAAGTACACCGAATACTACAAGAACCAGTGCCAGACTTTCTAAAATCCGAAGCCATTTCTTCCCTTTCGACACTTTTTCCATAAAACGGAATTGAGAAATCCGTCTCGTTACATAGAAAAAGGAACCGAGCACTATGAGAAACATTGCCAGCATAATAAAAAACCACATCTTTTGTCATCACCTCCGCTTTGTATCTTTATGCACGAACACGTTTTACAAGTTCGGCCGCATCTTTTGTCATTTTCTCAATCTCATCAAATTTACCTGCGCTTACGAGGTCACCTTTTACCATCCAGCTTCCACCACAGGCAAGAATACGGTCATATTTAAGGTATTCTTCTACATTGCCAAGGTTGATTCCACCGGTAGGCATAAATTTGAGTGTTGTGTAAGGAGCTGCTACTGCCTTGATCATCTTCAATCCGCCAGCTGGTTCTGCCGGGAAAAATTTTACGACGTCAAGTCCCATCTCCAATGCTTTTTCCATCTCACTCGGTGTCTGTGTTCCCGGTGTAACCGGAATATTTTTATCGATACAGTACTGAACTACCTTCGGGTTTAAGCCGGGACTTACGATAAATTTAGCACCTGCTGCTACCGCACGGTCAACCTGCTCTGTCGTAAGAACGGTTCCCGCTCCTACAAGCATGTCCGGGAATTTTTCCGTCATAATACGGATGGATTCTTCTGCTGCTTCTGTACGGAATGTCACCTCGGCACAAGGAAGTCCACCATTACACAAGGCTTTTGCCAATGGCTCTGCATCTTTTGCATCGTTCAAAACAACAACTGGTACAATACCACTCTTCTCAATTTTTTCTAATACTGCGTTCATATTATATTCTTCCTTTCTTCCGGTAAAGACCGGGCATAAAAATCTTCAAACATATTTATTATATCATGTTTCCCCTGATTTTCAACCTTTTCGGAAAAGATTTCGCCTTGCATTTTGTATATTTTTTTCAGTTTGGGAAATGATGATAAAAAAGCTATAAAGGAGTTATAAAATTATGCAATTAACAGAGAAAGAACAAAGCGTGATCAAAGAGCTGCAGACACAGGAAAAATCCTGCGTGGAAAAATACCGTTTTTATGAATCTTCCGCAAAAGATCCGGAACTGCAAAAATTATTTCATCAGATTGGGGACGAAGAACAGGAACATTTCGACTCCCTTGCTGACGTATTAAAGGGAAATGTTCCTGACGTCAAAGCACAGGAAAGCGGCTCACAGGGTTATACCCCATCCGTGACGTATGACAAAAATTGTAATTCCGAAGACAAAAAACACGATGCCTTTTTGTGTACGGATTCCATTGCGACAGAAAAACTTGTCTCCTCAACGTACAATAATGACCTGTTTCAATTTGCTGCTTCAAATATCCGCAAATTATTAAACCACATTCAGACAGAAGAACAAAATCACGCAGAGATGATCTACAAATATAAAACCGCAAACAACATGGCTTAATTTATCCTATTAAATGGGCAGCACAGGCGTGATCCCGTCACTTTCCTGTGCTGCCTTTTTCTATAATACCTCTTCTTTTAATGTTTCTATGATCGAATCGTTCCGCAGTTTATATATGGCATAATACATCGATAATCCAACTAAAATAAATACGGCTGCAATGACAATAAGGTACGTTTTCCAAGGAACAAAAAATGGAATCGTCGCCGCATTGATACGTGCATTCATATTATAACATAAAAACAAACTGACCGGTATCGCTACAATAAGTGCTCTTTCGCCATAAAAGAAACTTTCCAGACAGATCATTTTGCGGAATCCTTTTGGCGTGATCCCTACCGATTTCAACATTGCAAATTCCTTTCGCCGCAGTGAAATTCCGGTAGAAATGGTATTGATAATATTGGCAATTGTGATTAATGTGATCAATACAATGAACCCGTAAATAAACACCTGCATAATAAATATTACGGTATTCATCGTCTGAAATGCCTCTGCATAATCAATGGCACCACCCTCTTTATAACCACCTTCTTCGATGATCTGCTGTATCTCTTCTGTCACCTTCTCATGCTGGCTTGTTACCACTCCAAGTTTCGCATTGTTCTCATATTTCTTCACATATGTGCTCTCCGGCATATAGACCGAAACGGCACCGCTGGCATTGATACGGCAGGAAACCAGATTCGGATCATAAGAAATAAAATTCTCTATTTCTACTGCTTCCTCTCCGTCTTCCGACACAAACTTTTTGTGCAGTATCTGATCGGTAAATACGTTTCCACCGTCTTTCGTATGCTGTATATTGTTCATCAATAAGCCCTTACAGGTATCACCATAAAACGGAGCGGGGTCAATATGATTTTTCCGACACATCTCGTCAAAAACATCGTCATCCAAAAGATTGATGTAAACAAAAGCCTGGTCTTTAAAAGCTTTCTGATAACCGGATATCACCGTATCTTCCGAAAATACACGTTTATCCTCCGCACTTCGGCTTGTCATATCATAAATATAACATTTTCCGGAGACATTGAGCACCTCATCCACATCGTCTAACTGTTCTATTTTTTGTTTCATTTCTTCTTTATCTTTCTGTGAAACATGTACCACGATCTGATGTGGCTGACTGTCCTGCATGCCATTGGATTCTATCAGCAGCTGACAGAAATAATTGATACACAAAAACAAGATAACGGAAAATCCAATCGATCTTGTGATGATTTTTGATTTTCTGCTGTTTCTCTTTAAACTTTTATGCGCCAGTTCTCCTTCGTAGCCAAATATTTTACGGATATAAAATGGCGTACGGATTTTCTTTTTACGGATACGTATTTCTCCCGTCTGTCGTATCGCATCCATCGGTGAAATGGCTGAAGCCCGTCTCGCGGGAACAAGCGCGGATATCAACACCGTGATAAAACTAATGAGAACGATCAGACATACACTCCACCACGGAACAACCGTGCGCATGGAAAATGTGTCCTCTGTAACTCCCTGTACCATTCCGGTCGAAATGATCTTACCTCCAACCAGATTCAGGGTGATCGATATTCCGATGATTCCAACCACAATGCCGAGAATGAGTCCTGCCACGGTCTGCAAAAACACTTCAAAATACACAGAATTTCGTTTCTGTCGTTTGGTTGCTCCTACACTTGCTAACATTCCAAGATAACGTACTCTCTCCGAAAGTGACATCGCAAACGCATTGTAGATCAATACGATGGAAGCTGCCATCACGATCACTAATGCAATTCCAATGACCGGAATAATATTCTTGAAGGTAGTACTGTTTTTATCCACTGCAAATTTTGTTTCCAGAAACATAGTCTCATAATCTGTATTTTGCAGGTCATATTTTTTTACAATCTGCTTTAATTCTTTGAGTGAATTGTGGTCGATTTTTTTCAATGTAATAGAAACATCTGCGTTTTCCTTCTTTTCTGCCCCGCTCATTCCACGAATCATCTTGAATGAACTTGTCGGCACATTCTGATGCAGGATCGCAGTCACTTTTACAGACCGCTTTTCTCCTGGGGTAAATTTTTCTCCTGCAATGAAACTTCCGGTATATGGCATTTCCTGTCCATCTGACTCGACAGTTCTTTTTCCAAAATTCACCTCTATCACATCACCCGGTTTTATCTGAAACCGGTTTTGGCTCAACACCTTTTCTTCTAATGCAATCTCGTTTTCATTTTGGGGAAGTTCTCCATCATATTCGCAGGTGATAAGCTGCTTCATCGCTGTCGTATCCGCATCCATGATATCCCCCCGCCCGGTTCGCTGGCTCTTTGCGCCATCAAGCTGGAACGCATTTTCTTCCGGCAATGCCAGACTGGCTCCTGCCATGCTCACGCGGGCATCTTTCCTTAGTTCGGATAACTGTTTTGGCGATACATCTCCGGAGACGGACTGCCGGTTTCCATACGAATACAGGCAGATTTCTCCTGTCATATCCAAAAAGGAAGCGAGACTTACAAATATCGCCGTGATCAACGCTACAGCGGCGGCAATTCCCAGTGTGGTTACAATCGTCCGCC
>DJNB01000020.1:0-170 GCA_002435545.1 Lachnoclostridium sp. UBA6475 | reverse complement strand
AGTCTTTTACCAGTTTTCCATCTCGTATTTCAATGATGCGGTCCGCAGACAGTGCAATCTTTTCGTCGTGCGTGATCATAATTACCGTCTGATGAAATTCTTTATTAAACATCCGAAGCAGCGAAATGATCTCTGCGCTGTTTTTACTATCCAGATTTCCGGTTGGCTCA
>DJNB01000224.1 GCA_002435545.1 Lachnoclostridium sp. UBA6475 | reverse complement strand
CACGATCATTTCCTGCGCCGGGCTTTGCCCCATATAGGAATCCAGATCCTGTCTGGAGATCACCGGATATTCCCGCATCTCTTCTGCTTTCTTTTTTGTCGATCCACTGTCTACTATCATGCCAGCTATCCCTGCCACCACAAAAAAGACAGCGAGTCCGATCCATAGTTTCTTCATTGCTGATACCTCCGTTAAATTTCTATAAAAATTGTAGCGAAATCACCTGCAAACCGCAAGTGTTTCGCCACAATTGTAGATATATCAGCGAGATTGTTGTATTTCAGGGTGGGTGCAACCGGTTTACCCGCGTCCCAGTATCGCATCCATGTCCTGCTCCGGCGCAGTGATCGGCTGAAGATTATACGCATCTACCAGATATTTCACCACATTTTCAGACATAAATGCCGGCAGGGTCGGGCCAAGATACATATTTTTCAGTCCCAATGACAAGAGGGTGAGAAGAATACATACCGCCTTCTGCTCATACCACGAAAGCACGAGGGTGAGCGGCAGTTCATTGACCGCGCAGCCAAACGCATCTGCCAGCGCAAGAGCCACTTTAATCGCACTGTACGCATCGTTACATTGTCCCATATCAAGAATACGCGGGATTCCGTTGATCTCACCGAGGTCAAGATCATTAAAGCGGTATTTTCCACACGCAAGTGTCAAAACGAGAGAATCCATCGGTGTCTGTTTGACAAACTCGGTATAATAATTTCTTCCCGGATGTGCTCCATCACAGCCGCCCACCAGAAAAATATGCTTAATATCTCCATTTTTGATGGATTCGATAATTTTCTCCGCATGCGAAAGTACGGCGCCATGCGCGAAGCCGGTTGTCAAAATATGACCTCCATTGATACCGCTCATGCTGCGGTCATGCTCATAGCCTCCCAATTCCAGCGCTTTTTGGATCAACGGTGTAAAATCTTTCTTTCCGTCCTGGTCACCCGTTATATGAATCAGCCCTTCGTATCCAACCACCGATGTCGTATAAACGCGGTCACGGTAACTTGGACGCTGCGGCATCAGGCAGTTGGTTGTAAACAGGATCGGTGCCGGGATATCCTCGAATTCCTTTTGCTGGCTCTGCCACGCTGTTCCAAAATTTCCTGCGAGATGTTCGTATTTATGAAGTTCCGGATACCCGTGTGCCGGAAGCATTTCACTGTGCGTGTAAATATTGATGCCTTTGCCCTTTGTCTGCTCCAATAGTTGTGAGAGATCTTTCAGATCATGCCCGGAAACTACGATAAACGGCCCTTTTTTAATATCAACCTGCACTTTTACCGGGGTCGGCGTTCCAAACGATGCCGTATTGGCATGATCGAGCAGCTCCATACACTGGAAATTCATGCGGCCAAATTCCATGATAAGTTCAATCCACTCTTCCACGGAATGTTCTCGGTTAATCTCGCACAATCCTTTGTAAAACCAGGCTGTAACCGCATTATTTTCAAACCCAAGATTCATGGCATGATGCGCATAAGCTGCCATCCCTTTTAAGCCAAATAACAGCGTCGAACGAAGAGACACAATATCGTTTGCCCCCTCCCACAAAGAAACCACCTCGACGTTGTCATTTCCAATTTTTTCCTTTTCGTTTTTGACCCGTTCTGTAAATTCTTTGATCGCCTCATTATCAAAATTTACATTGGTCAGTGTGGTAAACAGTCCATCCATTAAAAGACGATCCGCCTCTTTCGTATGCTGTCCATGTTTTTCCGCTGTCTCCGCCAGACGGATCAACTCATATACCAGCTCATCCTGTAATTTTGCCGTCTCCGGCTGTTTGCCACAGACTCCGGTATTGACACAGCACTTATTTCCGGCTGTCTGCTGGCATTGAAAACAAAACATATTTGACATAATTTACCTCCAGTTTTTCTTTTAATGGAAGTATTGTCATTTTCCGTAAATTCTATTCTCTCACTCCAGCAGTTCAAAACCGGCATCGTATAACGCTTCATTCATCTCGCCGACCGAAGATCCCTGTTCCAGTCCGTACAAAATAATGCTGTCCCGCTGATTTCTCGGATACAGCACGGATACTCCGACAGCCCGCAGAAAATACTGCGTTTCTTCAATATTTAACTTCATTGCCGCGCAGATTGCAAGCAATTTGTCCCGCGAAGGATTCTGCCTCTCTCCATTTAAAATGTGATACACATAAGAGCGGTCCAGTCCACTGTCCCTCACAATGTCAGCCCGTTTCAGCTGCTTTTCCTGTATTATTTTTTCCAGATATTCTGCGATATCGATATTTATAAATTCATCCTGATTTTCCGCCATATACTGGTTCACACTATTTGACTCTTTCAAAATCTGTAAAAGTTCTCCTGTAGGCTTGTGAAATTTTGTAAATTTCATCCCATCGTACCCCCTTATCCATTGACACCATTTCTAAAGATTATTATAATATAAGTAGTTACATTTCACAATACAGAAACGGAGCAGACTTATGGAAACGGACGAAAAAATACTGGCTAAATTAAACACCTCCACAGAGTACAATACCTGGCTTGTCAAACGCGACAGCTTTATTTTTGTGCGGAAAGAACTTCCCCTGGCTCAATATGAAACGATGGAAACGTTTTACTCTCTGCGGAGTAAAATATCTTCCGATTTTATTGTCAATATTTACAATGTTTCCGCCACGGAGGATCTCTGTTTGATCGAAGAGGAATGGATTGCCGGAACTACCATTGCAGAATACCTGGATAAGGGTCTTCCCTTTTCTTCCGACGAGACAAGACAATATGGCATCGAGATCTGCCGCGCCCTTTGCTGGTTTCACATACATCATATGGTCTTTCGGGATCTCAAACCCTCGAACGTGATCATTTCCAATTCCGGCCATGCGGTATTGATCGATCCCGGTATACTCCGTCTGCGTAAACCAAACCAAAACAAAGACACGGTTATACTGGGAACTCCGGGTTACGCTGCACCGGAGCAGTATGGTTTCCTGCAGACCGACCATCGTACCGACATTTACGCCCTGGGTGTTTTGTTAAATAATATGCTGACCTGCGCCATGCCAAATGAACAGCTGACTACACATGCAAGTTTTCAGAAGATCATCCGCCGCTGTATCTCCATTGATGCAAATAACCGTTATCCTTCCTGTCATCCTTTGCAAAAAGATCTGGAAAATATTGTAATTGAAGGCAGTCCCCGTATCGTTCTCTTTTTCCGCCGCCTTCCCGGTTTTCGTTCTGCACGCCTGCCTGATATGCTTGCTACTTCTATTTTGTATTTTTTCATTCTTTCGATGCTATACTATTTCTTTCTTTCACTTGTCGACTGACAGGACACCACAAGCCTTCTTTTTTGCGATAGAATCGTATTGAAAGGGGAACAATTCATGTGAAATTGTTCGCATTTTTTTCAAGGAAATTTTCCAATGCAAAATCTCCTAATTTTTGTTAGGATAATTTTGCACAAAAGGAGGCAGTCATATGACTAATAATGCGAATACACTTATTACTCTAAAACCACAGGACCTTGCCGGAGATTATGCCGACATTGCCGAGATCATTGGCGTGGAAAATACCAAGCTTTTACATAAGCACTACAAGGGACAACAGATTACATTTCCACAGCGCTTTTTTTCAAAAAAATATGTTGCCCTTCAAACAAAACGGGAATTAAAAAAAGGGGATTGCACTCTCGCGCAGCTTGCAGTAAAATATGAATATACAGAACGGCGTCTTCGCCAGCTTTTAAAAGAGTATACATAAGGAGCTGCTATGAATCTTATCGCTTATTCCTATTTGGAACTACTTTTGTTTTTTCCAATTTTATCCATATATCTTTTTATCCAGAAAAAACACCCTGACTGGAAAGGGCTGCTTTTTTTCCAGATAACCGTTTCTACTATCCTTGTGAGTTCTGTTGTTCTGCTTATCGGAGGACTCCTTTTCCCCTCCTCAACAACTCAAACCACCCGCGACAACCCACCATCTCCATCCCCTTCTCCTACTTCTATTCTGACTAAAAAAGAACAGGAATACTTTCGTATCTCGGCAAATATCCGTGCCGGTAACTACGATCACGTTCTGGAAGACATCCATGATCTTTATCCTGATTTTACAACCGATGACGTCGAACTTACCAGCCGCTTTATCCTCCTCCGGCTGTATTATGAGAAAACCGGAGACAAAGAAAAGGAAAAACAGCTGATGCTGGATTATAAGAAAAATAAAGAGTTATATAATGCCGACAGCAACCTGCCAATCCGGCAGATCATCACAGAACGGCTGGCTGTACTGGAAAAGGAACAATGACAATATTACAGAAAAGATTCAGTCTGGTAAAGTGTATAAGACAATTTTATATACTTTTTGTCTTGCGCACTGAACAACTTTGGTATATAATTGTCTTATTCATTTAAAGGAGGTTGTGTTATGAATCGAGATACATTAAAACAAATTATGATTGACCAAAAAGATATTTATCTGAGTAATCCATTGATCACAAGACAATATTCCCTCGAGGGCAATGTTAATTATTGTTTCGTTGGTATCCGAAGAACCGGAAAATCCTATATGATGTATCAACAGATTAAAAATCTTGAAGCAAACGGCATTCCTCTGTCTCAAATTGTTTATGTAAATTTTGAGGATGAACGTCTCCTTGAAATGACATCGGATGACCTCAATACTATTTTGGAAATCGGATTGGAGATATCCGGAATTGATAACAAGCCTTATTTTTTTCTGGATGAAATACAAAATATTAATGGATGGGAAAAGTTTGTGCGCAGAATTGCCGATATGAAGTACAGAATCAACATAACAGGAAGTAACAGCAAAATGCTCAGCAGTGAAATCGCTTCTACACTAGGTGGAAGATTTATGATCCTACACGTATATCCCTATTCTTTTTCCGAATACCTTATTGCGAATGGAAAGGATAAGAATTATCTCAGTGTAGTGAGCACCAGAGATAAAGCCGATGTTCTTTCTCTGTTTAATGAGTATATTTCCTATGGTGCATTTCCTGAATTAGTAGAAATCAAAAACAAAAGAGCCTTCCTTAGCAGCATTTATCAGACAGTATACCTTGGCGATATCATTACCAGAAATAACATTACCAATACCTTTGCCATTAAAATAATCCTTAAGAAAATGGCCGAATCCATCACGAAACCTTTATCTTTTAACAGGTTGACAAACATCGTAAAGAGTACTGGAATTTCATTAGCAAAACAAACCCTGATCCATTATGTAAATTGCATGACGGATTCCTACCTGCTCTTTACTCTCCAGAATTATGCCGCTAAACTGGTAAAAAAAGAGACTTTTCCAAAATATTACTTTATGGATACCGGTCTTCTTGGACTTATGCTGTTAGACTGCAAATCTGCTCAGCTTGAGAATCTTGTTGCCATTGAATTGGTTCGACGTTACGGAGTTGAAAATGTATATTTCTTTGAAAACAATGTGGAAATCGACTTTTATGTTCCATCTGAAAACCTTGCCATTCAGGTGTGCATGCAGGTTCTCGAAGACATCGACATAAAAGAGCGTGAAACCCGTGCTTTTACAAAGTTGAGCAATTTTATCCCAGGCACAAAATGTATGATAATAACCAATAGTGAAGAGAGTATGCTTTACTGTAATGGTCTGCAAATTCAGGTTATTCCCATTTGGAAATGGCTGCTGAAATAAACAAACTATAGAATCATTTATAACTTCGTTTTCTGACAAAACTACAGAGGCATAAGCACCTCAAATCTGCGCTTATGCCTCTTTGTTTTAGGAATAATATCTTTTATTTTGTTTTCTTTTTCTTAACAGCACTCCACTTACCACGTACTGTTTTGTCATAAGATTCCGATACAGCACGAACACGAACAAAATATGTTTTCTTTCTCTTTCCTTTAAATGTCAATTTTGTTCCCCATTCTTCGTAGGAATCTTTTCCCTTGGTAAAGGATCTGTTTGTCGCGAATTGAACTTCATAATAATCCGCTTTTTTAACCTTCGCCCATTTTACAGTAAGTTTTTTCCTGGACGCTTTGATACTCTTTATCTTGGCTTTTCCCAGTACATTTTTATTGGCTTTTCCGTTTGCTGTCTGACTCGACTTCTTGGCAGCCGCCTTTACCGTCACATATACGGAATCTTTTTGTCCCGTCTGTGTTTCTGCGGTGATACAGGTTGTCCCGGCTTTTATTCCGGTTACTGTTCCGTTTCCATCTACAGTGGCAATTGCCGGATCGGCTGATGTCCATTTTACTTCTTCTGTTGAACCTAACGGATCAAGTTCATATTGAAACGTATGGGTAGAACCGGCATCAATTTGAGTCACATAATTGCCTTCTGTATAAATATAAGACCCCTTATTGGTTATTTTAATCGAATAACATCGTATTATGACTGATATTTCACATTTTCCTTCCACGCCGTTAGCCGATTTTGCCGTGACTACAGCTTTTCCCAGAGAGACTGCCCGCACTTTTCCTCTTTGATCGACAGTCACTACACTGTCATCGGAAGAACTCCACACGACATCCTTTTTTGTCGCATTTTCCGGACTGATGGCTGCGGTAAGATCTTCGATATCTCCTTTTTCCATAACGAGTTCTGGCTTTGATATTGTCACTGCCGAAACCGGAATTTCATTTACCGTAATCGAAAAGGAATCCGAAGCCCCCGATTTACTAAGCATAATATTCTGCGCGCCAAGCTGCATCATATCATAGGTTCCCAGCATACTGTCATCCATACTTACCGTCGCTTGAAAACCATCTTCATAGGTAATCTGCACCTCTCCCCCGGATAAGGAAATTTTATCTCCCTGATTGTAAACCAATTGATCCGGCTGCTTCACAATACTCAATTGTTTGATGCGTACCTGCGGACAATTTCTCAGCTGTGGATATAAATAATTGTGATATGGATCAACGTCCCATACCGTATTAAAATTAAAGTTTGTATAATAATTTTTGTTTTTCATCTGGGTCTCGGTGAGTGGAACATCAGAACCACTCAATTCTTTTCCCGTTCCAATCAAATAGAAACACGCATCCTCATAATCACCATAACCGTCATAACCTCCAATGGCATATCCTTCTCCTTTATTAACTGTTCCCAGATTGTAACAGTTACTAACCGATACCGCATTAGCAATCCCTGCTGTATTAGTAATCGTACTTCCATCTTTTTTGTAAGCATCAATTTGAGCACGATTATAACAGTTAGCAACCACACAAGAAGAGCTTTCACCCGCTCCTGCGATGCCGCCAATGTATCTGTACCGAACATCTTCGTTATTAATATCGCACTTAATGCTCCCACTTACAAAGCATTGTTCTACTTTACCCTCTACTTTACCATATGATAATTCACCTGCAATTGCTCCCACGTATGTTGCCCGCTGATCAGATTCAATATCAATATCTACATCTATCATTCCTAAGTTTTTGACCGCTCCGCTAACAATACCGAAAAGTCCATATTCTACGCCTGAAACCGTTCCATAAATATGCATACCCTTGATATAATGTCCATTTCCATCAAATGTACCACTAAAATCCTTAATCGGTACCCATCCGTTTCCGGTATCAATAGATCCACCCGGTTTGGTAGCATCTGTCATATCAATGTCATTCATCAAAATGTAATTTCCCTTGGGATTACTTCGAATCAGCGCCAGATCATCTAACGAGTTGATCGCCGTATATCCTTCCGGGACCGTACTGGTTGACATCGCCGTCACTTTCTTTGGTGTATATCCATTCACAACAGACAACACCATAACAATTGCTAATACTATACTTGCTATCCTTTTTTTCATAAGGTATTCCCTCCATTTTTATTTTAATTTATTCTCATATTTGAGAATGAATTTCGCATTTGCTTTTTCCACTGAATTTAATACGCTCTCATCAAATTCATCTGCTTCTACCGAACCAAAGTACCAGGATTGTTTGTCAAAATAAGCCTGCAGTTTTTTGTCGTTAAAGCGTCTGCCGTGGCGGGCATAGATCTCATTGCGGGCGATCCGGCACTGCTCTTTGGTTAAATACTCCAGATCGGCTTTTGTCACCGATTCGGTGTCGGAGTACGGTAAGATATATTCACTGTCGTCCTCATCATCGGTATCGTCTTCTTCATATGCATAGTCCGTATTCTCTTCCGGCTCCGGCGTTGGTTCCTCCGTTATAACCGGAGTTGGTTCCGTCTCCTCCTGCGTACTGCCTGTCTGTGTGCTGTCGGTCTGCGCAACGGTACCTGCTTCAAAAGCACTTTCATCTACATCGCCTTCGTCGATGATATTGTGCTTTTCTGCATATTGGTCAAAAGCTTTTACAAGCATCGTACCGGTGATCAGGTTATTTTGCGGAACATCATTAAAACTCAATGCCCCTTGGGTAAATGTTCCCTCATCCATATCAAGTATAAATTGAAGTCTGGCTTTTACTTTCGTATCCTGATACAAACAATAGCCGGTAAATTCCACCACATCTTCCCCGGATTCTGCCTTGAAATACTTCCATTTGGCATCCTCAAAAAATTCATCCAATGCCTTTCCATAAGGCACTTTCGGATAACTTACCGGGTGTCCGTTTTTTACAAACAGTACATGTTCATCCTGCCTGTCCGTCACATCGGACACTTGATCGTTTATTTCATTTGCGGCATCGGTAACATTTTTTTCAACCGAAGAAGCACTGCATCCGGCTAAAGATAAAGAAACCGCCATACATACAGCGGCTATACCTAGTTTTCTTCTCATACTCTATCTCCTCCTTTCTTTCCTATTTTACCAATTATTGTCGAAATATCATTGGTAAATTACAAGAATTTTTTCACGCAAAAAAGCACCACAAAGGTGCTTTTTTATGTGTTCTATTTCTTAAAATCCCACTTATAACATTTCAAATTTTTCTGTACCTTTTCGTTTCAGCCAGAGATACAATCCGGCAGAAATCAGTACAAATACAAGTGTCACCAGGGACAGATATCCAATTTCCCCCAGTTTCTTTCCACAGGCAAAATACAGTACCACCATCCCGACTGCAACAGCCCATCCGCCACACATGGAAATGACAACACTTAGACTCTGTTTGATCGGTGCAAGTTCATTTGTCCACGTAAGGTTCGGCATATTGATTCCGAGAAACAGCCCAAAAACCGTCAGCATTACTGTAAATATAAGCGGAAGGATCAGGATAAACAGGCTCTGAACAACGTCAGCACGCACACATACAAGGACACACACGTCACACAAAAATACCGGAATCCCCGTTAATAAAAGCTGCATCGACAATTTTGCACGAAGGATATTCCACGGTTTTACCGGCAGCGACTGGAGGATCCAAAGGTTTTTCCCTTCCAGAGATACCGACGGCACTACCATATCATTCATCGAAGCCAGCAGACATACCGCTGCGACAGCGATAATAACGATAATACTTCCCATTTGTTCGCCTTCCAAAAATTGTAAAAAGTTTTGCAGCAGAGAACGTCCTTTGACTAAAACCACGATTGCCAGTATCGGCATTAAAACCGTACCGAGTCCACAGTTCAGCATATAATTCGGACTGGAAGTGAACCGCCGGAATTCTTTTGTAAGAAGTGCCCCAAACTCGCTCTTTCTCTTTTCCTTCTTTTCACGGTAAACAACTTTTTCCGTCTTTCCGGTCGCCGTCGCGATATGGATAAAACTTCGGGAAAGAAGATAAAATGTCAGCAGGGCAAGGACGGCGATTGCAATTGTAAAGAGAAGCATTGCCACAGCATCGCCCTCTCCAATCCGTCCAAACAGATAGAGCGGATAGGCGCTGTCCTTTACTTTACTGCCGTAGATCAAAGCATTTTGCAGCAAATACTGGATAACTTCCTGCGCTTTAAAATAGATAAAGTAATACAGGGCAAAAAATGCCAGCGAAAGTATCACCGTAATAATACTCTTATTTTTCAATTTCAAACTTATTTTTGCCACGCACCATCCCAATGCACAAGACAATATAAGGACGATAACGGAAATAAGTGCGATGAGAAGGATCGACCCGAACACCCCTGCCGGTGTAACGTCTGCCATTATCCAGTAGACAACGGCTGCCGGCACGATCACGACAGCGGAATACATCAAGCCCATAAGATAAACGCCCATAAGTCTTGCCGCCAGTATGCTCCGCACCGGGATCGGCATGGATAGGAGCAGATCGTTGTCCTTTGAAAGGTACAGTCCGGAAAACGTGTTAAATACACTGCCAAATGCTCCCAAAGCGACCGCGATCATGCTCATGATCAAAAAATACAGCCAGCTCATATGTACCTGTGCAAATGGTTTACATAACTGCACCGATAAAAAAGAAAACATACCGCCCAAAATACCCGCCATGATTGCGACATACATCAGGAAAAAGAGAATTGTCGAGATTCTGGAACGCTTTTTATTCTTTTTTGCATCGTAAAAATAGACACGGAAAATCTCTGTCATCTGTTTTTTTACTAAGATTCCAAACATTATTCTCCCTCCAATTCCAAAAATACCTCTTCCAGGCTGTCATCGCCTTTTACTTCTTCCATCGTACCGGAACGGATCAATTTTCCATTTTTGATAATCGCCACTTTGTCACAAAGTTTCTCTGCCACTTCCAGCACATGCGTCGAGAAAAAGATGGCTCCGCCCTCATCACAAACTTCCCGCATCAGTCCTTTTAACAGATGGGATGCTTTCGGATCCAGTCCGACAAACGGTTCATCCATCAGGATCAGCTGCGGTTTATGGATCCATGCTGAAATTATCGCAAGTTTTTGTTTCATACCATGCGAATACGACGCAATCGGCTGGGCAAGATCGGAAGTAATCTCAAAAAGATCGGCATATTTACGGATGCGTTCCTGTCTTGTCTCTTCATCTACCTCGAAAACATCCGCTATAAAATGCAGATATTTGATTCCCGTCATAAATTCGTACAGATCCGGGTTATCCGGGATATACGCAATCTTTTTTTTGCATTCTAACGGTGCTTTTTCGATGGATTCGCCATCAATCCGGATCTCCCCCGCATCAAATTGTAAAATTCCGACAATCGACTTCAATGTCGTCGTTTTTCCTGCCCCATTATGTCCGATGAATCCGTAGATCTCTCCTTTTTTAATATGCAGAGCCAGATCATCGACTGCCTTTTTTTCTCCGTACTGTTTTGTTAAATGTTCTATTTTTAACATTTTCTCACTCTCCTCTTATTCATTTAAAAACTCCCGCCGGTATTGTGACGGTGTCATACCTTCCTTTTTCTTAAAGGCTTTGGTAAATACACGGTAATCTCCATATCCCGACCGCTGCGAGATCTCTGCTACGGAAGCTGCTGTCGTAACAAGCAGTTTCTTTGCCTGCTCCATCCGGATATTCGTAAGATAGGATAGAAAGTTCACACCGATCTCACTCTTAAATAACTGGCTGATATAAGCGCTGCTTAGATGGAAGTTTTCTGCTAACACATTCAATGATATCTCTTCTTCCAAATGTTCCTGCATATACCGGATGATTCCGGTGATCACCCGGTCATCCTCTTCTCCCGAGTCCTTGGATGTCTTTTTTTCATATAAGGAAATTTTCAAATGATCGAGACACGATCCAAATTCCTCATAATTTACCGGTTTTAATATATAATCTGTGATCCGCAGCCGCAATGCTTCCCTGCAATATTCGAAGTCATCGTATCCGGACACGATCACAAATGCCATATCCGGATATTTAAGCCGGCTCATCTGTATCACTTTCAGCCCATTCATGATAGGAATGTTGATATCCATGATCACGATATCCGGTTTGTTCAGATCGATCTGTGTCATGGCTTCCATCCCATCTCCCGCTTCTCCTATGATTTCGCAGTCATGGGCCTCCCAGTCAAACAGTTTTTTAAATCCCTCCCGGATCATGATCTCGTCGTCTACCAGCAGTACTCGAAATTTTTTCATCGTTTCACCTCTTTCCATGGCAGTTCTATATGGGCTGTGACGCCCCCTTCCGGGTTTTCGGTATAATTTAAACCATATTCTTTACCGCAGAGCAATTTGATACGCTTTTGCACATTCAAAATGCCGATGCTGTTTCCCTCTAGCTTTTGTTCTTCTTTGGCATAATGCAGAAGCATCTGCTCAATGTCTTTCCCTTTCCCCGGTTCAAATCCGCTTCCATTGTCTTTTACAGAAATTTCCATTCCTTGTGTGGTCTTTTGCGCTAAAATCCATATATTTCCAACATAGCCTTTGTTTTTCAATCCATGAAGCAGTGCATTTTCCACAATTGGCTGCAGGATAAAATTAGGCACTTCCGCGCCGCCAAGATCGGGATCAATATCATATTGGCAGCTGAGTTTGGGATAACGGTAGCACATTAACTCCATATAAGCTTCCAAGAGGTCAAGTTCATCATCCAGCGTCACCATCTGTCTGTCAACTTTTACACTGATACGGAAAAAATCAACCAGTTTCATTAGCAGATCTGCCACTTTCTTATCTCCATTGAGCTGTGCCTGAATCCGTATCGTATCCAAGGTATTGTACAGAAAATGCGGATTTACCTGGCTTTTCAGATACAGCATCGACAATTTCTGTTCATTCAGTTCCGCCCGCAAAGCATCCGGGTTTTCCAACGTAAGATAAAACGAAAGTGTCATCAGGGCAATGCCCATCCCACTGATCAGCCATTCATGGTGAAGTCCCTGGAGAGCACATATGGTAAATTCTACCAGAAGCGTCGTCCCGATCGCAAATTTCTTCTTCCGGTAAATGTGTTTCCAATTAATGATAAGGAGCAGCCCACACAAAAACAGATAGAAGCCGACACTTACATAACTCACTACTGCGTAAAGCCCTCCGGAATAATTTCCCGCCGGTGTCTGATGGTAATAGATCGGAAGTGCTGCTGCCCCGGCCGCGCCAAGCAGCAGAAATGCCTTGGCTGGCGCATCCAGTCTTCTCCGTTTCCCCGTTTCTTCCTCTATCAGTATCGCAATATATTGATAAAACAAATACAAAACGACTACCATACTTCCGATAAACAGGCGGTGCAGTATCTGATTGAGCACTGCCGGCACTTCCTTCAGATGATTCACAGTATAAATCGTCGCCGCGTCCAGCATAAGATGCACCAGTACCACCACCAATAGCAGGGAAAATACTTTATGCAACTGGGAATCTTTGCGTTCTGCCGAAAAATACATATAGGCTACAAACGCAAGGATCAATATCAATGCAATTTCCATTCGAAGCATCCGGTTCTTCCTCCTTTGCTTCTCAATGATCTCTCGGAATCTCTAA
>DJNB01000053.1 GCA_002435545.1 Lachnoclostridium sp. UBA6475 | reverse complement strand
GTATTATCGCCGGAAAGAACCGTCTTCTTCTCTGCTTCCATCTCAGCCATCATGTCATTTAAAATAGACAGCCCCTGATCAATGGTCTTATTGAAGTTTTCCTCTTCCGTAGCGATCAATTTCAGGATATAATCTTTTTTATCCGCCAGTTCCGGATAACCGTCCTTTGATTCACGGATCACCACTTCACTCAATTTGGCAAGGAATGCCCCCTTGATACCAAGCAGTCTGCCATGACGCGCTGCACGGCGGAGCAGACGGCGGAGAACATAGCCACGTCCTTCATTGGATGGCATGATACCGTCGGATACCATAAAGGTTACCGAACGGATATGATCTGTAATCACACGGATGGAAACATCTTTTTTGTATTCCGTCTCATACTTTACGTTGGCGTATTTGCAGACTTCATCGCGGATGGCTTTGATCGTATCTACGTCAAAAATGGAATCCACATCCTGCATTACGGTAGCCAGACGCTCCAGTCCCATACCGGTATCAATGTTTTTATTTTCAAGTTCTTCATAGTTGCCATTTCCGTCATTATTGAACTGGGTAAATACGTTGTTCCAGATCTCGATATAACGGTCACAGTCACAGCCTACCGTACATCCCGGTTTTCCACAGCCGTATTTTTCTCCACGGTCATAATAAATTTCCGAACAAGGACCACAAGGACCTGCGCCATGCTCCCAGAAATTGTCTTCTTTTCCAAAACGGAAGATACGGTCTTTGTCTACGCCGATCTCCTTATTCCAAATGTCAAACGCCTCATCGTCGTCCTGATAAACAGACGGATACAAACGGTCTGCCGGAATCTCCAAAGTTCTTGTCAAAAATTCCCAAGACCACGCAATGGCTTCATGTTTGAAATAATCTCCAAAAGAAAAGTTTCCAAGCATCTCAAAAAATGTACCATGACGGGCGGTCTTTCCTACATTTTCGATATCACCGGTACGAATACATTTCTGACAGGTTGTCACACGGCGTCTCGGTGGAATCTCCTGACCGGTAAAATATGGCTTCAATGGCGCCATACCGGCATTGATCAAGAGAAGACTCTTGTCATTTTGCGGGATCAATGAAAAGCTCTTCATCACAAGATGACCTTTGCTTTCAAAGAAATCCAGATACATTTTCCTAAGTTCATTCAATCCATATGGTTTCATGTGGGTCCTCCTTCTATGTCAATACATAATTATCTAAATAAAGACGTACGCAAAACGCACGTCTTTATTTTAGTCTTTTTCCGCTATTTTGTCAATGTCTTTATGACTTTGTGATCCGGATGCTGATTGGAACATCCGCTTCCCCGGTTGTATATGCAGAAGCACGCAGATAATAGGTCTTTCCGGCTTCCAATTGTGCCGTTATGGAAGTTTTCAATGCTTTACCAGCTTGTGAAGCCTCCCATTCTCTTTCATCCTCTGCAAGGTATTCCAATTTTTCATTACCTATCTCCGTGCCAATTATACACCATCCCATTTCTTTCGTCATGGTACCGGCATCCGTTGAAAGCGTATATTTGCCATCCTTCTCCGGAATAAATTTATAATAGGCTCCGAATTCATTTGCTCTTATTGTCTTGATCGAGGTAGTATATGTTTCTCCGTCCTTTAACTGTGGCAGTTCATATGGACGGGAGATAATATTCACTTTTACGATTTCCGGAGAAGATTCCGTAACCTCTATTTCCTGATCTATCACGAAAAATCCGGTTACTTTTCCCCGTATGTCCTCGTCCTCACTGCTCTCTGCTTTATCATACGCAATATAATGTCCTGTAAGTTTTTCTTTCATCGGAGCAGCAGCATACCACTCGCAATATTCCAGGTCAAGATATTTTTCACCTAACAAAAGACCCTGAATATTTTTGGCATCTTCAGATATAAATTCCAATTTATGAAGTTTTATATCCGTGTAATCTAAGGCGCTGTTTTTAGTAATCTCTTCGCTTCCCAGATAATACTGTTTCGTCATTCCCGTTTCCGAATCATAATCATAATAGTCGGTATATACCTTATACTGTCCCTCCGTAACACAAGCTTTGTATCGTCCGCTTTCATCATATTTAAACAATGTAAATCTCTTTTCCTGCTGAGGGTCTATGAATGACACGGATTCCGGATAGTCCTTAAATCCCATCGTTTTCTTATCCAAAACCACAGACACTTCATACATATCCATATTCACTATGATATTTTCCGGATTTTCCTCTGTTCCAATATCTTTTGTGATGTTATATTCTGCAACCGGCTCAGACTGCTCTTCAAGGTACACCAGCATATCGCCTTCCTGACAAAGTTTTGTCAGAACACCATTTTCGTCTGTTCTCCCAACATAACCATACTCGCCTTCCCTGTTGCACAGGTTTATGTATTCATATGCAAGAACATTTCCGTTTGCCGAACTGAATTTGGCGGTAAACCAGTAAAAGGATTTTTGAGTCACCAGTTCAATCTGTGTTACATCATCGCCATTTTTTTCAATTGTTATCGGATTAAAATATCCCATACCATAATTCCTGACTTCCGCATACGTTCCTTCCGGAAGAGTATCCGAAAATTTGCCGTTCTCATCCGTCTGGATCACATACGGTCTGGAAGACGACTTATGTATCAATTGAATCACCGTATCCGTCAGCAATATTCCATTTTTTGTCTTTGCCACACCTTCCACGCGGCAGTATTCGCCGGTACCCGGCTGTGGATCGTCCTTATCCGGTCCCTCATAAGTTTCTTCCACGGTTTCTACACCGGCTTTTTTTGCAAAAACATTATAGACGGTCTTAAACGCAAGTTTTGCTTTGCAATTGTAGTCAAACAGCCATGCGTAACGATCCTGGTCACCTTCCCGCCAACTGTCCTGATCATACAAACGGTACGAATCCGAGATACCAAACGTGGTTACACTCGTAATCTGAACCGGGCCGCCATTTTCTTTGTCCATGTCAACAAAAAGCTGATAAAGATCACGGTAGCGCTCTGCCTGATGAATCATCTCATCTTTTGTATTGCTGCCCTCTGTACGGACACACAGCTCTGTGATCATTACCTCCAGTCCTGCTTTTCCAAAATCTTCCAGTGCATATTCCATACACGCATCCATGTCACGGTCAAGTTCGTCATTTCCTTTTACTTCCGGCCAATCCGGAAGGATCGGGCACTGCATTCCGACCGTATCAATGAGTTTCTCGTCCTTATTGACATAATTTACCAGATCAAGGATTCCTTTCCGCTTATCCGGTTTGAACGTGTTATAATCATTGTATACCAGTGCTACGCCAGGCTCTACATACTTTTTCGCATACGTAAAGGCGTCTTTCACATACTCGTACTCCGCATATTCCTCATTCCCCTCGGAATAAACGTTATACCAGTTATTGTTGTTTTTGCGGATAGAGCCATCTTCTTCTACCGCTTCATTTACGACATCCCAGCAATAAACAACACCCGGATAATTGGTCTGTACATAGGTGATAACCTGCTTGATGTAGCTTTCCATACGCTGCTTCATCACTGCTTTGCTGACCAGTTTTCCATCTTTATCATAGTTTTCACGGAAGAACCAGTCCGGTGTCTGATTGTACCATACAAGCACATGCGCACGCAGGGAAATCCCTGTATCCTGGCAGAACTGCAGTTCCTTTTTACAGGATTCAAATGTTACTGCCGGCATCCCGTCACTGCTCTTCTGACACCCTTCCTGATCAAGTAAAAAGACCGGTTTCATCAGATTCGTAAACGTCGTGCTATTGTAATGTTTTTGCAGGATTCCTGACATATCCTGGTCATAGATCGCTGCATATTCTTCGGCTTTTCCGGCAATCGCACTTCCCACTTTAAATGTCATTGCTAACGATTTCAATGGTTTAAAATCGTCCTTGTAAGTGCTTGGCCAATTCGGATGATAGGTAACATCCGGGGTCGGCGTCGGAGTCGGCATTTCATTCCGTCCCGGCTGTGTCACTGACGGATTCTGCGTAGGTGCGGCCGATGCTGCCGGCACTGCCGTGGCTGGCACTGTCGGAGTCGGTACTACCTTTGGCGTCGTCGTTTTCTTTACTGTCACTTTACAAGTCAAAGTAAATTTTTTCTTTCCATTTTTTACCTTACATACTACTTTTGTAGTACCAACTTTTTTTGCCGTTACTTTTCCTTTTTTTGAAACAACTGCAATTTTTTTGTTCTTTGACTTCCAGGAAATTTTGGCTTTCTTTGCCGTATTTTTTACCTTTAATGTCTTTGACTGTCCCGCCTTAATCGTAATCTTTTTCTGGGACAATTTTGGTTTTTTTGCCGCCTGTCCTTCACTGCCTGCCGGTGTAACAATTCCGGCAAGAAGGGCTGTCACCAGCACAACGGCTGCTGCTTTTGATCTGTTCATAAAATTCCTCCTCCGTTGTATATTTTCATTTATTTGCGAATCTGCCCATTTCCCAAAATGATGTATTTGGTACTGGTAAGTGCCAAAAGTCCCATTGGACCTCTCGCATGCAGTTTCTGTGTACTGATTCCAATCTCTGCGCCAAAGCCAAACTCAAAGCCATCGGTAAAACGTGTCGAGGCATTGACATAAACCGCCGCCGCATCAATTTCATTTAAAAAGCGCATAGAGTTTTCATAATCTTTGGTAATGATAGATTCCGAGTGTCCTGTATTATACTTATTGATGTGCGCGATCGCCGCATCAATATCCGGAACCACTTTCATCGATATGATACGGTCAAGATATTCTTTTCCATAATCTTCCTCTGTCGCAGGTACGATCTTCGCATCGTATTTTTGTGAAATTTCATCACCGCGGATCTCAACTTCATGCGCATACAAAGCCTTGCAGACTGCCGGAATTGCTTTCTCGGCGATGTCTTCATGGATCACCAGGGATTCACAGGCATTGCACACACCGAGGCGCTGTGTCTTTGCATTTACAATGATATTGACTGCCATCTCGATATCTGCCGTCTCATCGACATAGACATGACAGTTTCCGGTTCCTGTCTCAATGACCGGAACGGTACTTTTTTCCACTACGGTACGTATCAGCCCTGCGCCTCCGCGTGGGATAAGCAGATCCATATACTGGTTAAGGCGCATAAATTCCTGTGCCGTCTCTCTGGAAGTATCTTCCAATACCTGGATGGCATCTGCCGGAAGACCGGCTGTGTCAAGCGCTTCCCGGATCACATTACAGATTGCCAGATTCGAATGGATCGCATCGCTGCCGCCACGAAGAATCACTGCATTTCCTGTCTTAAAACAGAGCGCAAATGCATCTGCGGTCACATTTGGCCGGGATTCATAAATAATTCCGATCACGCCCATTGGTACACGTTTCTGTCCGATCTGAAGTCCGCTTGGCGTCGTTTTCATGGAGATCACTTCTCCTACCGGATCCGTCAAAGCAACGACCTGACGAATGCCTTCTGCCATTCCCTCAATCCGTTCTTCAGTCAGACGAAGCCGGTCAAGCAGTGCCTCCGACATATGATTTTTCTTTGCTTCTTCGATATCCTGATCATTTGCTGCTAATATGTACTCTGTTTTTGCCGTCAATGCTTTGGCTGCCACCGAGAGTCCTTTATTTTTTTCTGTCACCGTCATACGGTTCAAAAGAACCGATGCCTGTTTTGCTGCTGCGCCAATTTCATTTAATGTCATATCCTTGCTTCCTTTCTATTTTGAATCATTTTCGCTTCCTGATTTCTTTTTCTGTCACGATCATGTCGGGTTTTACGTCACAGCGTTCCCCGGGGATCAATATCATCTTCTGCTCCGAAAAAGCGGCAAAAACCGTCATAAAATCAAGTGCTTTCCATTCCTTTTCATAACTGTTCAGATAACGGTCATAATAACCGCCGCCATACCCCATCCGGTATCCTCTGGCATCGTATGCCGTTCCCGGCATGATCATGAGAACTTTTTTCTGTTCTTCTTTTGCGGTTTCAAAAAAGAATTCCGGCTCCTGCCCGGTCGGTTCCCATATTTTTTGATAACCACGCTTTAATTTTGAGAGATCTTCAATCTCAAAAAATCGTATTTGCTTTTCCTTCACATAGGTTTTTGGCAGGTACAGCTTCTTTCCCTGTGCCAGAACCGCCTGATTCAGTGCATCCACTTTCACTTCCGAACGAAAGGCATGGTACGACAATACCACATCTGCCTCTTTAAACCAGTCTGTCTCCAAAATCCGTCTGACAATTTCTTCCGATTTTTGTTGTCGGCTTTCTTCGTCAAGGGAATCTCTTGTTTCCACTGCTTTTTTTCTCACTTTTTCCTTGCTGATCATTATTTTTCGTCCCTCACTTCAACCGCTTTTTTTGATCTGAGTGGATGGATACTTCCATCTTTTTCCTGTATCGACACATTGGCAAGGCTCGCACGCAGGTTATTTCTCACGGATTCAATATATTCCGCACGCAGAAGCGCCTGCTCTTTCGCCTCTTCTTCCGTCAATGTACCGGCTTTTTTCTTTTTATATAATTCATTGATTCTTGCAATCTTTTTATCGTCCATAATCTCCTATCTCCGATTCAAGTATTCTTTTAAGTGAAAATGTCTGGTGCGGTGTTCTTTAAATACCGTACCGATCTCTTTTCCTGACATCAATGTCAGAATATTTTCCATATTGTCTCCATTGATGATCGCCATATCCGCTCCCGCATCATTGGCAATGCCGGCTGCTGAGATCTTCGAACTCATGCCGCCTGTACCAAAGGATGTTGTGGGGCCTTTCGCCATCTCAATCATTTCGTCACTGATCCGCTCCACATAAGGAATCAGCTCTGCCTCCGGATTCCGGTTCGGATCATCCGTGTAAAGCCCGTCAATATCGCTGAGCAGTACAAGCATATCCGCTCCTGCGATCGCGGCAACGACAGCCGACAGGGTATCATTGTCACCAAATTCGATCTCGTCGATGGCTACCGTATCGTTTTCATTTACGATAGGAATCGCACCCAACGACAACAATTCCTCAAACGTATTGCGCGCATTGTGGCGGCTTGTGTCATTTTCAATGGTAAATTTTGTCATAAGGATCTGTGCCGTATACTGATTGTACTCGGAAAATAATTTCTGGTATACGGTCATCAGACGACTCTGTCCGATCGCCGCGCACGCCTGTTTCAGGCTTGTCGTATCAGGCCGCTTAGTAAGTCCAAGTGCTTTTCTTCCGACCGCGATCGCACCGGAAGATACCACGATAATATCTTTCCCCTGATTGTGCAGATCGGTCAATATACGCACAAATTTTTCCAGTTTTACCAGATCAAGCCCACCGGTTTCTTCGTGTGTGATCGTTGAACTTCCCACTTTAAATACAATTCGTTTTTTATCCTTAAATGCCTCTCTCATTATTCTTTCCTTTCTCTCGCGATCGCAAGTGCGACACGCAGACCATCCATCGCTGCCGACATGATTCCACCGGCATACCCGGCACCTTCTCCGCATGGATAAAGTCCCTCGCAGACAGGCGACATAAAGGTATCTCCACGCAATATGCGTACCGGCGATGATGTCCTGGTCTCTGTCCCCAGAAGCAGTGTGTCTGCATCA
>DJNB01000182.1:5737-6117 GCA_002435545.1 Lachnoclostridium sp. UBA6475 | reverse complement strand
CGGCCCCGGTATGCGTGAAATGCTGAATCCGACTTCTGCCATCGCAGGAATGGGACTGGGATCTTCCGTAGCTTTAATTACAGACGGACGTTTCTCCGGCGCATCCCGCGGTGCATCCATTGGACATGTTTCTCCGGAAGCAGCCGTTGGCGGACCGATTGCCCTTGTAGAAGAGGGCGATATCATCAGCATCAACATTCCGGAAAATACCCTCAACATGAAGGTATCCGAGGAAGAGCTTGAAAAGAGAAGAGCAAAGTGGCAGCCAAGAGAACCAAAGGTAACGACAGGATATCTGTCCAGATATCGTGAACTGGTAACCAGCGGTAACCGTGGAGCAATCTTAGAGGTACCTGAAAAATAAAGAGATAAGAAATAAA
>DJNB01000182.1:459-5686 GCA_002435545.1 Lachnoclostridium sp. UBA6475 | reverse complement strand
AAGAGATAAGAAATAAAGAGATGAATAATACAGATTGTGAGATTATATTGAGGGTTTTGAAGAGTTTATTCTGATATAAGGAGGAGACTTCCATGCAGTTGACGGGAGCTGAAATTGTAGTTGAATGTTTAAAGGAACAGGGAGTAGATACGGTATTTGGTTATCCGGGTGGAACTATTCTGAATGTGTATGATGCGTTATATAAGCATTCCGATGAAATCCGTCATATACTGACCTCCCATGAGCAGGGTGCGGCTCATGCCGCAGACGGTTATGCAAGAGCAACCGGAAGAGTCGGTGTGTGTCTTGCAACAAGCGGACCTGGGGCTACGAATCTCGTAACCGGTATTGCAACCGCTTATACGGATTCTGTCCCGGTCGTTGCTATTACCTGCAACGTAAACCTTCCTTTACTTGGCAAGGATACGTTCCAGGAGGTGGATATTGCCGGTGTGACCATGCCGATCACGAAGCATGGCTATATTGTAAAGGATGTTACCAAGCTGGCTGATACGATCCGCAAGGCTTTCCGGATTGCCAGGGAAGGAAGACCGGGGCCGGTGCTTGTGGATATTACCAAGGATGTAACTGCCAACACCTGTGAATATGAGAAGAAGGAGCCTCTTCCGTTTAAGAATTCCCGTAAATACACTGATGCGGACATTGAGAACGCAGTTGCTTTAATGAAGGAAGCAAAGAGACCGTTTATCTATGTCGGTGGCGGTGCTGTAATTTCCGGAGCTTATCGGGAAGTACGGAAGCTTGCTGAAATTCTGGATACCCCTGTATGCGATACTTTGATGGGAAAGGGAGTCATGGACGGCCACGATCCGAAATACACCGGTATGATCGGTATGCATGGAACCAAGGTTTCCAACTTCGGTATCAATCAGGCAGACCTGGTAATCGTCGTTGGTGCAAGATTCTCAGATCGTGTAACTGGTAATGCAAGCAAATTTGCAAATCAGGCAAAGATTTTACATATTGATATTGACGCTGCTGAGATCAACAAGAATGTTGAAGTGGATGCAAGCGTTGTCGGTGATGCAAAAGAAATTCTGAAGATGATTTCTACCAGAATCAAAGCTTCTAAGAAACCGGAGTGGAGAGCACAGATTGATGAACTTAAGAAAGAGTATCCGGATCATGCTGATATGAACGAATTTTCCGGCCCGGCAATCATCAATAAGATTTATGAAATAACAAAGGGGAATGCAACGATCACGACGGATGTCGGACAGCATCAGATGTGGGCAGCACAGTATTATCAGTATAAAAATCCTCGTTCATTCCTTAGTTCCGGTGGTATGGGAACGATGGGATACGGACTGGGTGCCTGTATCGGAGCAAAAGTGGGAAATCCGGATAAGATGGTATTTAATATTGCCGGAGACGGATGTTTCCGTATGAATATGAACGAGCTGGCAACCGCTTCCCGTTATGATATTCCGATCATTCAGGTTGTATTTGACAATCATGCCCTTGGCATGGTTCGCCAGTGGCAGACATTGTTCTATGGCAAACGTTATTCAAGTACCATTCTTCAGGATAAAGTGGATTATGTAAAAGTGTCCGAAGCCCTTGGCGCAAAGGCATTTTTGGTAACCAAACGCGAAGAAGTTGACGACGTACTGAAACAGGCAATGCAGGAAAAAGGTCCGGTAGTGATCTGCTGCGTTCTGGATCAGGATGACAAAGTGTGGCCGATGGTGGCACCTGGAGAGGCGATTGAAAAAGCCTTTACAGAAGAAGATTTAAAGAAGTCAGAATCATAATGCATGATTTTAGATAAATATTTTAAGGAGGTTTTAGCCGTGGCTAGAGTTTACAATTTTTCAGCTGGACCAGCTGTATTACCAGAGGAAGTTTTACAAGAAGCAGCAGATGAGATGCTTGATTACAGAGGAACAGGGATGTCTGTAATGGAGATGAGCCATCGTTCCAAAGCATACGATGAGATCATTAAGACAGCAGAAGCAGACCTTAGGGATTTGATGAATATTCCGGACAATTACAAAGTATTGTTCCTTCAGGGCGGTGCTTCCCAGCAGTTTGCCATGATTCCTATGAACTTGATGAAAAATGGTGTTGCAGATTATATTGTAACCGGACAGTGGGCAAAAAAAGCTTATACAGAGGCTTGCAAATATGGAAAAGCAAATAAGATCGCTTCTTCCGAAGATAAGACATTTTCTTACATACCGGACTGCTCGGATCTTCCGATCGATGAGGATGCAGACTATGTATATATCTGTGAAAATAATACAATTTATGGAACCAAATACAAAACACTGCCAAATACAAAAGGAAAGACACTGGTAGCAGACGTTTCTTCCTGCTTCTTGTCAGAACCTGTTGATGTAACCAAATATGGTGTCATCTATGGCGGCGTTCAGAAAAATATCGGACCTGCCGGCGTTGTCATCGTGATCATCCGTGAAGACCTGATTCCTGAGAGCGTAGATGAAAAAGTACCTACCATGCTCCAGTACAAGATTCACGCAGATGCACAGAGCCTTTACAATACACCTCCTGCTTACGGTATCTATATCTGCGGTAAAGTGTTCAAATGGCTCAAGAAAATGGGCGGTCTTGAAGTGATGAAACAGCGCAACGAAGAAAAGGCAAAAATCCTTTATGACTTCTTAGATTCCAGCAAATTGTTCAAAGGGACTGTCCGCAAAGAAGACCGTTCTTTGATGAACGTACCGTTTGTTACCGGAAATGACGAGCTGGATGCTAAATTTGTCAAAGAGGCAAAAGAGGCAGGCCTTGAAAACCTGAAGGGACATCGTACTGTCGGCGGAATGCGTGCAAGTATCTACAACGCTATGCCAAAGGCCGGTGTAGAAAAATTGGTTGAGTTTATGAAGAAATTTGAAGAGGAGAATCTGTAATGAGTGTAAAAGTAAATTGCTTAAATCCAATTGCAAAATGCGGTCTGGATTTATTGGATGACAACTATGAGATGGTAGACGATGCGGCACAGGCAGAGGCAATTCTCGTTCGAAGTGCTTCGATGCATGAGATGGAATTATCCGATGATCTGGCTGCTGTAGCAAGAGCCGGAGCCGGTGTTAATAACATTCCGCTGGACAAATGTGCAGAAAAAGGGATCGTTGTATTTAATACTCCGGGAGCCAATGCAAATGGTGTAAAAGAGCTGGTTGTAGCAGCAATGCTTCTTGCTTCCCGTGATATCGTAGGTGGTATCGAGTGGATCAAAGAAAACAAAGACGATGAAGGCATTGCAAAAGCAGCAGAAAAAGCGAAAAAGGCATTTGCAGGAACTGAGATTGCCGGTAAAAAACTTGGAATCATTGGTCTGGGAGCCATCGGTGTACTGGTTGCCAATGCAGCAAACCGTCTTGGCATGGAAGTGTATGGATGTGATCCATATCTTTCCGTAGATAACGCATTGAATATGTCCCGCGATATCACGATCGTAAAGACATACGAAGAGATTTATGATGTGTGTGATTTTATTACAGTGCATGTGCCATTACTGGATTCCACAAAGGGAATGTTTGACAAAGCCGCATTTGATAAGATGAAAGATGGCGTTGTATTCTTGAACTTTTCCCGCGACACTCTGGTAAATGAGCCGGATATGAAAGCAGCACTTGAAAGCGGTAAAGTGAAGAAATACGTAGTAGATTTCCCAAATCCGACTACGGTAAATCTTCCAAATACTATCGTAACTCCTCATTTGGGAGCTTCCACACAGGAATCGGAAGATAACTGTGCAAAGATGGCGGTAAAAGAGATTCGCGACTTTATCGAAAATGGTAATATTAAGAATTCGGTAAACTATCCTGCATGTGATGCCGGTGTATGTGCAACAGAGGGACGTATTGCCGTGGCACATAAAAATGTGCATTCCATGTTGTCACAGTTTACGACCTTATTTGCAAACGATGGCATCAACATCGAAAACATGGTAAATAAGAGCCGTGGGGATTATGCATATACGATTTTTGATATCTGCAACCCATCTACAGAGAAACTGGTAAATGAATTGCAGGCAATTGACGGTGTAATCAAGGTACGTATTGTAAAATAAGCAGACGTGCCGGAGAAAGAGAAAGGAAGGGTACTCTTAATGAAATTGAAAAAATTAATCGCAGCAGCACTTACAGCAATGATGACGATGTCTCTGACCGCTTGCGGCGGAGCAGGAAACTCAACAGATACAGCATCCGGCGGTGCGGTAGACAGTGGAAAAACTTACAAAATTGGTATCTGCCAGCTGGTTCAGCATGATGCATTGGATGCAGCAACCAAAGGATTCAAAGATGCGCTGACAGAAAAACTGGGTGACAAAGTAACTTTTGACGAGCAGAATGCACAGGGAGATTCTCCGACATGTGCAACCATCGTAAACTCCTTTGTTTCGGAAAATGTAGATTTGATCCTTGCCAATGCAACAGCACCTCTTCAGGCGGCAGCAACAGGCACAACAGATATTCCGATCCTCGGAACGTCCGTTACGGATTATGGTACCGCTTTGAATATCAAAGACTGGAAAGGTACGACAGGAATCAATGTTTCCGGTACATCGGATCTTGCACCACTCGATCAGCAGGCAGCGATGATCAAAGAACTGTTTCCGGATAAGAAAAAAGTAGGACTTCTTTATTGTTCCGCAGAAGCAAACTCACTGTATCAGGTGGAGACGATCAAAGGATATCTGGAAAAAGATGGATATACTTGTACCAACTATTCTTTCGTAGATTCCAATGATATTGCATCTGTAGTCAGCAATGCAGCGAAAAACAGTGACGTGATTTATGTACCTACCGATAATACCGCAGCTTCCAATACCGAAGTGATCCGTAATACCTGTGTTCCTGCCAAAGTTCCGGTTGTTGCCGGAGAGCAGGGAATCTGTAACGGATGTGGTGTAGCAACTCTTTCCATCAGTTATTATGACCTTGGTTATACAACCGGTGAGATGGCTTATGATGTTTTGGTAAATGGAAAAGACGTTTCTACAATGGAAGTAAAATTTGCACCAAAAGTAACCAAACAGTACAACGAAAGTATTTGTAAGGAATTGGGAATTGACATTCCGGAAGGATACGAAAAAATCGAAGCTTCCAAATAAGCTGACGAAAACGGAGGTAAGGTTTTTTGGATATTTCAGTGTTATTAAGTGCCATGCCCGGAGCAGTCGCTCAGGGACTGATCTGGGGAATTATGGCAATCGGCGTGTACATCACCTTCC
>DJNB01000182.1:278-433 GCA_002435545.1 Lachnoclostridium sp. UBA6475 | reverse complement strand
ATCGGAGTTTATATTACATACAAAATTCTGGACGTCGCGGATCTGACCGTAGACGGTTCCATGTGTACAGGTGGAGCAGTCAGTATCATGATGATGCTGAACGGATATAATGTATGGGTAAGCCTGCTGGCAGCATTTATTGCCGGTATGTTAGC
>DJNB01000182.1:0-229 GCA_002435545.1 Lachnoclostridium sp. UBA6475 | reverse complement strand
ACCGGAATTTTTCATACGTTTATGGGGATTCCGGCCATCCTTGCTGGTATTTTGACGCAGCTGGCACTGTACTCGATCAACTTAAAGATCATGGGACGTGCCAATCAGGCGATCAGTGTAATGAATTACGATCTGCTTGTGTCACTTCGAAATGTAAAAAATGTACCATTTTATCAGAATTCCATCTTTGTGGTTGCCATTTTCTGTATTGTGATCATCGGAATCCTGT
>DJNB01000001.1:3505-10424 GCA_002435545.1 Lachnoclostridium sp. UBA6475 | reverse complement strand
GGTGGTCGTAAAGGTCACCGGTCTTGAAGGATGCTAAGGATTCATTGTAGAGGGAGTAAGGAGAAGTAGTGCCGGCTTTGATAATGTTGCCCTTGTAAAGCTTGAACTTTACTTCACCGGTTACATATTCCTGGGTTACTTCGATGAAAGCCTGCATAGCTTCGCGAAGAGGAGTGAACCACTTGCCTTCGTAAACAAGGCTTGCAAATTTAGCACCGATTTCGGTCTTCATGGCATAGGTGTCACGGTCTAAGATTAACTCTTCAAGCTGCTGATGAGCTTCCATTAAGATGGTGCCGCCCGGTGTTTCGTATACGCCGCGGGACTTCATGCCGACAACACGGTTTTCCACGATGTCGATGATGCCGATACCGTGCTTGCCGCCCAGTCTGTTTAATTCTCTTACGATGTCGGAGTATTTCATCTTCTTGCCGTTTACGGAAGTGGGAATACCTTTTTCAAAAGTCATGGTAACATATTCTGCCTGGTCGGGAGCTTTCTCCGGAGTAGTACCGAGCACTAACAGGTGGTCGTAGTTGGGCTCGTTAGCCGGGTCTTCCAGTTCCAGACCTTCATGGCTGATGTGCCATAAGTTACGGTCGCGGCTGTAACTGGAATCTGCGGAGAACGGAAGATCAATGCCGTGCTGCCTGCAGTATTCAATTTCGGATTCGCGGGAATCAAGAGTCCACTTATCACTTCTCCATGCTGCAATGATCTTAAGATCCGGAGCAAAGGCCTTGATGCCAAGTTCGAAACGGATCTGGTCATTTCCTTTTCCGGTTGCACCGTGGCAGATAGCGACAGCGCCTTCTTTGCGGGCAATTTCCACGAGACGTTTGGCGATGACCGGACGAGCCATGGAAGTACCAAGCAGATATTTATTTTCATAGATTGCATGACCCTGTACACAAGGAACGATGTATTCGTCGCAGAATTCATCGATAACATCTTCGATGTAGAGTTTGGAAGCACCGCATGCTTTTGCACGCTCGTCCAATCCATCGAGTTCGCTTCCCTGTCCACAGTCGATGCAGACACAGATAACTTCATAATCATAATTTTCCTTCAGCCATGGAATGATCGCTGTCGTGTCCAGACCGCCGGAATAAGCAAGAACAACTTTTTCCTTCATAATTAAACCTCCGTAAATGTGATATAGAAAGGGTCTCAAGGTCACAGCCTTTCCCATGCAAGCATGGACGTTGTCGGGGAACTTTGAAACCAACGGCTTGCTCCGTTGCTGGCGCAACTGCCGCAATCCTGCGAATATTCGAACTACGCGCGATGCGCTTCGTTCTCATATTCGGCGGGTCTCAAGGTCACAGCCCTTCCCATGCAAGCATGGACGGTCTGAGACTTTTTGACCCTGTTATCATAAATATACAACATAAATGAATATTATGCAAGAGGAAATGTGGATTTTATGTTTTGTTTCTATCTTTTATTAAAATGTACTTGCGTAAATGAGTACACAGGTGTATAATAAATATGCATTTGCATAAAAGATGAATATTTATGCAAAATATTCATTAAATTATGCATAAAAGGAAATGGAGGACAAATTTATGAAGAAAGTGAACGCCGTGATAGCGTGTCTGCTTGTTGTGATCATGCTGACTGGCTGTGCAGGGGTTGAAATGAATATGCAGGTCAACGAGGATGGAACATGCAGATTTGCAGTGACGTATTGTTATCAGCAGAGTTTATATGAAAACATGAAGCAGGAGAAGCCGGCAGATTTTGAACAGGGTTCAAAAGAGATAAATGGCAAAACGTATTTAACATTTCGAAGGGAATTGACATTTTCTTCCATAGAGGAAATGAAAAATGCACTGGAAAACAACACTGCCTACATAAATGCATTAAAGAATGGTTCTCAGGCACCGGAGCAGTATAAAGAAGATCAGTACAGCGCACCATTTGAGAACGTAACATTGACAAAAGATACTTTTATAGGAAAACTTCGGCAGACGAATCTTTCTTCCACAACCCAGACAAAGCAGACCGGAAACGGAGTTACGGATATTTCTTCGATGGTAAATGGAGCTTCCGGTAATATTTCGATGGCAGAATATTATAAAATGTATGGTGTGGTTATGGATATTTCAATTTCTCTTCCACAGCCGATTCGTGAGAGTAATGGACAGATTGAAGGAAACCAGGCCAAATGGACCGTTGACAATATGCCGGCGGATGAAAAACTGATTGCAGTTTCCTCGGATCAATCCATTTTTGCAGGGGATAAGGAAGCTCCGGTTATCCGTGGAGTGAAAAATAATACAGCGACGAGAAATCCGGTTGTTGTTCATATTTCCGATAATGTGTGCGTGAAGGATGTACAGATAAATGGAAAGTCGTATTTTGTATCGTNNTCGGATTTTCAGATTAACAAACAGGGAAAGTTTCAGATTAAAGCGATTGATACCAACGGAAACAGTTCCATGGTGAAATTTACGATCGATCGCTGGGGACCTAATATTTACGGGGTGAAAAATAAGAAAGTATACCGTAAGAAAGTGAAATTGTCATTTTTTGACAATTGCGGCATCAAATATATTAAAGTAAATGGCAAAAAACAAAAGGCCAGAAAGAAACTTGTCATTCGTAAAAAAGGTAAAAATACCGTGATTGCCTGTGATAAAGCAGGAAATCAGTCTAAAGTTGTATTTACCATTAAGTAATAGAAAAGAGGCTAAATCATGATTAAAGTAGGTATTATCGGCTCGACCGGTTATGCGGGTCAGGAATTGGTAAGATTGTTATTGCAGCACAAAGAGGCAGAAATTGTATGGTATGGTTCACGAAGCTATGTCGATGAAAAATTCAGTGCTGTTTTTGGAAACATGTTCCAGATCGTTGAAAATGTATGTAAAGGCGATGATCTTCATGAATTGAGTAAGCAGGCAGATGTGATCTTTACGGCGACGCCGCAGGGATATCTCGCATCGGTTCTCGATGAAGAAATTTTGTCAAATTGTAAAGTGATTGATCTGAGCGCAGATTTTCGTATAAAAGATGTCGATGTATATGAAAAATGGTATGGCATCGAACATAAGAGCAAACAGTTTATCGGAGAGGCTGTGTATGGACTCTGTGAGTTGAACCGGGATAAGATCAAAGGTGCGCGCCTGATCGCAAATCCGGGATGTTATCCGACCTGTTCGACGCTTTCCATCTATCCGATGGTAAAAAATGGATATATTGACACGGATACGCTGATCATTGATGCCAAATCCGGTACAAGTGGAGCCGGCCGTGGGGCAAAGATTCCAAATCTGTATTGTGAAGTGAATGAAAATATTAAGGCATACGGGGTAGCGACACACCGTCATACACCGGAGATTGAAGAGCAGCTTGGCTACGCGGCAGGAAAGCCGGTAATGATCAATTTTACCCCGCATTTGATTCCGATGAACCGTGGTATCCTCATTACGGCATATGCCAAATTGAATCCGGGGGTAACCAAAGAAATGGTTCGCAAGGCGTATGAAGAAGCTTACAAAGATGAATATTTTGTGCGTGTGTTGAATGACGGGGTCTGCCCGGAAACACGCTGGGTAGAGGGAAGCAACTTTGTTGACGTCAGCCCGAAAGTGGATGAGCGTACCGGCCGTGTGATCATGATGGGTGCCATGGATAACATTACCAAGGGCGCGGCAGGACAGGCAGTTCAGAATATGAACCTGCTGTTTGGTCTGGATGAGGCAGAAGGCCTTCGTCTTGTGCCGGTATTCCCGTGATGATAACGAGTTGGAATTCATAAGCGGAATCATTGCATTAAATTTAAGAAATATAGAAATGAGGTTAATCGTATGCAGATAATCGATGGTGGTGTCAATGCACCAAAAGGATATGAAGCGTCCGGAATAGAGGCTGGGATCAAATATGAAAACCGAAAAGATATGGCACTTGTATATTCCACGGAACCGGCAAGTGCAGCCGGAACTTTTACTACAAATGTAGTAAAGGCGGCGCCGGTACTCTGGGATAAAGAGATCGTTGAGGGCGGACATCATGTCCGCGCGGTCGTTTTAAACAGTGGAATTGCCAATGCGGCGACCGGAAAAGAAGGAAAAGAGTACAATTATGAGATGGCATCGGAAATTGCAAAAGTACTTGGCATCGTGCCACAGGAAGTATTGACGGCCTCCACCGGTGTTATCGGAATGCAGCTTCGCATGGCGCCGATCTGCAAGGGAGCGCCTCTTTTGAAAGATGCCCTGACGACTGACCGCCAGGGGGCGAAAGACGCAGCCAGAGCCATTATGACGACGGATACAATTCCAAAAGAATGTGCCGTTACGTTTGAACAGGACGGAACGACCGTTACGGTCGGCGGAATGAGCAAAGGTTCCGGTATGATCCATCCGAATATGGCGACGATGCTCAGCGTCATTACGACGGACGCAAAAGTGAGTCCGGCGGTGCTTCAGGAAATGCTCCGTGAGATTGTAGCAGATTCTTTTAATATGATCTCGGTAGACCGTGATACTTCCACCAACGATACCTGTGTGCTTTTGGCAAATGGAGCAGCCGGGGCAGAGGAGATCAAAAAAGATACCGATGCTTATCGGGCGCTTTATGAAGCGGTTTCTTATGTGGCAACCGATCTTGCCAAGAAAATGGCAGGTGACGGCGAAGGATGCACCCGCCTTCTGGAAGTGACCGTAAACGGAACAAAGACCAAACAGGATGCGGTAACTTTGAGTAAATCGGTGATTTCTTCGAACCTTGTAAAGACGGCGATTTATGGAAAAGACGCGAACTGCGGCCGTGTGCTTTGTGCGCTTGGTTATGCCGGTGTAGAGTTTGATCCGGAAGTTGTAGATCTGACGCTGCAGGCAGGCGGGGAAGAAATGGTCTGGATCAAGGATGGCGTACTTACCGATTATTCGGAAGAAAAAGCCACCGAGATGATGGGAATGGATAAAGTGACGCTGGTATGTGACATGAAGCAGGGCGAATGCAGCGCGACAGCGTGGGGCTGTGATCTTACCTATGATTATATTAAGATCAATGCGGACTACCGTTCTTAAAATTGGAAAAATATGGAAAAGAGGCATAGAGAAAAAATGGACGATAAATTAAATGATGTATTGATAAAAGCGGAGACACTGATTGAGGCGCTGCCTTATATCCGCGATTTCAACAATAAAAAAGTAGTTGTAAAATACGGCGGAAGCGCGATGCTGGATGAAAAATTACAGCAGAGCGTCATCAAAGACGTGGCACTTTTGAAACTGGTTGGTATGAAGCCGATCATTGTACATGGCGGCGGAAAAGAAATCAGTAAATGGGTGCGCCTGATGGGAAAAGAACCGGAATTTGTCGAAGGACTCCGCGTGACAGACGATGACACGATGGAAGTGGCAGAGATGGTTTTAAATAAAGTAAATAAACACCTGGTGCAGATGATGGAAAAACTTGGTGTGAAAGCAGCCGGCATCAGCGGAAAAGACGGCGGAACCCTTCGCTGTGACAAAAAGACAGCAAATGGCAAAGATATCGGTTATGTCGGAGATGTCAAAGAAGTGAATTCGGAATTGATCGACACCCTTTTGGAAAATGATTTCGTGCCGATCATTGCACCGATCGGACTTGGTGATGATTATAAGGCGTACAATATCAATGCGGACGATGCTGCCTGTGCGATCGCAAAATCCATGAAAGCAGAGAAACTGGTATTTATGACGGACATCGAGGGCGTTTGTAAAGATGCGGACGATCCATCGACACTGGTTTCCGTGCTTACGCTTGACGAAGCGCATAAAATGATCGCGGACGGTTTTATCGGCGGAGGTATGCTTCCGAAAATACGTAACTGTATTGATGCCGTAGAACAGGGCGTAAACCGCGTACATATTTTGGACGGAAGAAGAGAACATTGTCTCCTGCTTGAGTTCTATACGAAGAAAGGTATTGGAACGGCAATTATTGGAAATGAGACAAACTTGTACCATCATGAGACAGAGTAAAGGAGCAGACGTATGAATACATTAATTGAAGAATCTGAAAAATATCTGATTCATTCCTACAATCGGTATCCGGTAGCAATGGATCATGGAGAAGATGTGTATCTGGTAGATACGGAAGGAAAAAAATATCTTGATTTTGGAGCAGGTATCGCCGTATGTGCGCTTGGTTACAGTGACGAAGAATTCAAAAACGCGCTGAAAGACCAGATTGACAAGGCGACACATTTTTCCAATTATTTCTATTCGGAGCCATTGATGCAGGCAGCAAAATGTCTGGCAGAGGCGACCGGAATGGACAAAGTGTTTATGGCAAACAGCGGTACAGAGGCCAATGAAGGCGCTTTGAAGCTGGCGAGAAAATATGCGATCATGCAGGGACACGAAGAACGCCATGAAGTCATTTCCATGAATAAGGCATTTCACGGAAGAAGTATGGGAGCCTTGTCCGTAACCGGAACGGAAAAATACCGTGCGCCGTTTGCACCGCTTATTTCCGGCGTTCATTTTGCCGATTACAACGATCTGGATAGTGTAAAGAGTTACATTAATGACAAAACGTATGCCATTATCGTAGAGGCGGTTCAGGGCGAAGGCGGCATTTATCCGGCAGACAAAGAATTTTTGCAGGGAATCCGCGATCTCTGTACAGAGCATGATATCATGATGATCTGCGATGAGGTACAGTGTGGTATGGGAAGAACCGGAAAAATGTTTGCTTATCAGCAGTATGGCATCCAGCCGGACATCGTAACGATGGCAAAAGGAATTGGAAACGGAATCGTTGTCGGTGCTTTTGCGGCAAAGACAGACGTGGCAAAAGCGCTTGTACCGGGAGACCATGGTACGACATTTGGAGGAAATCCTCTGGCAAGTGCTGCGGTTGCAGCAGTAAACCGCATTTTTAAAGAAAAGAATATCCTTGAAAATGTCAATCGTGTCGG
>DJNB01000001.1:1956-3348 GCA_002435545.1 Lachnoclostridium sp. UBA6475 | reverse complement strand
GAGATCTGTGCGAAAGCATTGGACAAGGGACTTCTTCTCCTGACTGCCGGAACCAATGTCATCCGCTTTGTACCGCCATTGGTCATTAAAGAGGAACATGTGGATCAGATGGCAGAGATCCTGACGGAAGTTTTGAAAGAATTCGAGTAATCAAACTTTATTTTTTAAAGTTTTTAAAGTTTTTTATTAAAAAAACAAAAAAGTACTTGATTATTGAGAATAAATATTATATAATGTCTTTAGACAAAGACGTCAAAGGGAGATGTGCCCTAAATTGCACATTTTCTTTGGCGTCTTCTTTTTTACAAACAAGTCGCCTCAGAGCGGTAAACTAACGTCAAGAATGGAGGATTACTATGAGTGGTCAATATGTAGAAGAGTCAAAACGAAAAGCGCTCGGTATGTATCACCCGAGATTTGAACATGACAATTGCGGTATCGGAGCGATTGTAAATATAAAGGGAAAGAAAACACACGATACCGTTAAGAATGCATTGGAAATCGTAGCACATCTTGAGCATCGAGCAGGAAAAGATGGCGAAGGAAAGACAGGAGACGGAGTAGGAATCATGCTTCAGATCTCACATAAATTCTTCAAAAAGATTGCCACCCAGATGGGAATAGAGATTGGCGAAGAAAGAGAGTATGCGGTAGGAATGTTCTTCTTCCCACAGGATGAGCTTCGCAGAAATCAGGCAAAGAAAATGTTTGAGACAATTGTAGATAAAGAGGGTCTTGAATTTCTGGGATGGAGAAAAGTACCAATCGCTCCTTCGATTTTAGGAAAAACAGCGGTAGAATGTATGCCTTACATTATGCAGTGTTTCATTAAGAAACCGGAGCAGGTGGAAAAAGGATTGGAATTTGACCGTAAATTATATATTGCACGAAGAGTATTTGAACAGTCCAATGAAAATACGTATGTGGTATCTCTTTCGAGCCGTACGATCGTATACAAAGGAATGTTTCTGGTATCCCAGCTCCGATTGTTCTTTGATGATTTGCAGGATGTAGATTATGAATCGGCGATCGCTATGGTACATTCCAGATTTAGTACGAACACACAGCCAAGCTGGCAGCGTGCCCATCCAAACCGTTTTATCGTACACAACGGAGAGATCAATACGATCCGTGGTAACGCCGATAAGATGCTTGCCCGTGAAGAGACGATGGAATCCGATCATTTGAGAGGAGAACTTCACAAAGTCCTTCCGGTTGTGAATACCGAGGGATCGGACTCCGCAATGTTAGACAATACGCTGGAATTTTTGGTGATGAGTGGGATGGAACTTCCGCTTACTGTCATGATAACCATTCCGGAACCATGGGCAAATAACCGTTATATCAGCGAAAAGAAAAAAGACTTTTATCAATATTATGCAACCATGATGG
>DJNB01000001.1:1704-1855 GCA_002435545.1 Lachnoclostridium sp. UBA6475 | reverse complement strand
ACCGAAATGGTCTTCGTCCATCCAGATACTATATTACAGACGACGATCAGCTGATTCTTTCTTCCGAGGTCGGTGTAATGCCAATCAGCGAAGAGCATGTTATCAAAAAAGACCGTCTTCGCCCGGGAAAAATGCTTCTTGTCGATACGGT
>DJNB01000001.1:1394-1592 GCA_002435545.1 Lachnoclostridium sp. UBA6475 | reverse complement strand
GACACAAATCTGGTTCGTTTGAAAGATCTTACGATTCCAAATAAACGAGTAGATTCTTATAACCATGAAGAAAGTCTCCGCCTGCGCAAGGCATTTGGTTATACGTATGAAGAAGTGAAAAATGAAATCCTTCCAATGGCAAAAAATGGAACGGAGCCAATCTCCGCGATGGGACATGATACACCGCTTGCTGCACCT
>DJNB01000001.1:0-1371 GCA_002435545.1 Lachnoclostridium sp. UBA6475 | reverse complement strand
GCTTGCGGCACTCAGCAAACAGCCACAGCCATTGTATAACTACTTTAAACAGTTGTTCGCACAGGTAACCAACCCGCCAATCGATGCGATCCGTGAGGAAGTCGTTACTTCGACGACCGTATATATCGGAGATGCCGGCAACCTGCTGGAAGAAAAAGCAGAAAACTGCCACGCATTAAAGATTGAGAATCCGATTTTGACAAATACCGACCTTTTGAAGATCAAATCCATGAAAGTGGAGGGCTTCAAAGTCGCTGTCATTCCGATTACCTATTATAAAAACACGTCTTTGAAAAAAGCCATCGACCACTTGTATCTGGAAGCGGATCGTGCTTACAAAGAGGGAGCCAATGTGCTGATCCTGTCCGACCGCGGTGTGGATGAAAACCACGTAGCGATCCCGGCACTGCTTGCGGTATCTGCGATGCAGCAGCACCTTGTCACAACGAAAAAGAGAACCTCTCTTTCCATGATCTTAGAGAGTGCGGAACCAAGAGAAGTTCATCATTTTGCAACCCTTCTCGGATTTGGTGCGACAGCCGTCAACCCATATCTCGCACTGGATACGATCAAAACGCTCATCGACAATGGCATGCTTGACAAAGATTATTATGCAGCCGTAGACGATTACAACTCAGCAATCCTGCATGGTATCGTAAAGATTGCTTCCAAGATGGGTATTTCCACGATCCAGTCGTATCAGGGAGCAAAAATTTTCGAAGCCATCGGATTGTCGAAAGATTTTATTGATAAATATTTTACCGGAACGGTATCAAGAATCGGTGGACTTGGCATCGAAGATATCCAGAACCAGGTAGAAATGCTTCATGATAAAGCATTTGATCCATTGGAACTTGGTACGGATATTACGCTTGATAGTATTGGAAACCACAAGAGCCGCAGCGGAAAAGAAGAACATTTGTATAATCCAAAAACCATTCATCTGCTGCAGGAGGCCACAAGAACCGGTAACTATCAGATGTTTAAGGAATATTCCGATGAGATTGACAGAGAGGATCTGTATATGAACCTTCGAAGTCTTCTCACCTTTAACTTCCCGAAAAAGGGAATTCCACTTTCAAAGGTAGAAAGTGTAGATGAGATCGTCAAACGATTTAAAACCGGTGCGATGTCCTACGGTTCCATTTCACAGGAAGCCCATGAGACACTCGCGATTGCAATGAACCATCTCCATGGAAAATCCAATAGTGGTGAAGGTGGAGAGAGTTTGGAGCGACTTACCATCGGAAAAGATGGCGTAAACCGCTGCTCTGCAATCAAACAGGTAGCTTCCGGACGTTTTGGAGTGACTTCCAGATATCTGGTAAGTGCCAAAGAGATTCAGATCAAGATGGCACAGGGAGCAAAACC
>DJNB01000052.1:6567-6707 GCA_002435545.1 Lachnoclostridium sp. UBA6475 | reverse complement strand
TCGTAGATGTTACCTGTAGAACCATCGATAGAGATTGGATCTCCTTCGTGGAACTCTTTACCATTTAATGTAAATTTCTTATTTGCTTCGTCCATGTTGATATCACCACAACCGGATACACAGCATGTTCCCATACCACG
>DJNB01000052.1:0-6516 GCA_002435545.1 Lachnoclostridium sp. UBA6475 | reverse complement strand
CCACGAACTGTCAGGATACCCTGTGCTGACTTCATACCTGTGATATCTTCCGGAGATGTCTCAAGACGAACAAGTACGACTTTTTCGCCGCGGGCATTCCACTCTTCTGCATCTTCAGCAGTAAATACGATTTTACCACAAGCAGCTCCCGGAGAAGCACCAAGTGCTTTTGCCATTGGAGTAGCAGCTTTCAAAGCAGCTGCATCAAACTGTGGATGAAGAAGGGTATCGAGGTTACGAGGATCGATCATAGCAACTGCTTCTTCCTCTGTTCTCATTCCTTCGTCTACCAGATCACAAGCGATCTTCAAAGCAGCCTGAGCTGTTCTCTTACCGTTACGTGTCTGAAGCATGTACAATTTTCTGTTTTCTACAGTAAATTCCATGTCCTGCATGTCTCTGTAGTGATTTTCAAGTCTAGCGCAAACCTCTTTAAACTGAGCGAATGCTTCTGGGAATTCCTGCTCCATCTGAGCGATAGGCATTGGTGTACGAACGCCGGCAACAACGTCTTCACCCTGTGCATTCTTAAGGAATTCTCCCATCAATTTCTTTTCTCCTGTAGCAGGGTCACGAGTAAATGCAACACCTGTACCACAGTCATCACCCATGTTACCAAATGCCATAGACTGTACGTTTACAGCAGTTCCCCAAGAATAAGGGATGTCGTTGTCACGACGGTATACATTTGCACGCGGGTTGTCCCATGAACGGAATACGGCTTTGATAGCGCCCATCAACTGCTCTTTTGGATCGTCTGGGAAATCTTCACCGATTTTTGCTTTGTATTCAGCTTTGAACTGGGAAGCCAGTTCTTTCAGATCATCTGCTGTCAGATCAACGTCCTGCTGAACGCCTCTGTCTGCTTTCATCTTATCGATAAGCTCTTCGAAATATTTCTTACCAACTTCCATAACAACGTCAGAATACATCTGAATGAAACGACGGTAGCAGTCCCATGCCCAACGAGCATTTCCGGATTTCTCTGCGATTACGTTTACTACTGTCTCATTTAAACCAAGGTTAAGGATTGTATCCATCATACCCGGCATAGATGCACGTGCTCCGGAACGAACGGATACAAGAAGAGGATTTTCCTGATCACCGAATTTCTTTCCTGTGATCTCTTCCATCTTCACGATGTACTCATTGATCTGTCCCTGAATTTCATCATTGATCTCTCTGCCGTCCTCATAATACTGAGTACAAGCTTCTGTTGTAATAGTAAATCCCTGAGGTACTGGAAGACCAAGACTTGTCATCTCAGCAAGGTTTGCACCTTTACCACCCAGGAGTTCGCGCATGTTAGCGTTTCCTTCACTGAACAAATAAACCCATTTTGCCATGTTTATTAATTCCTCCTAAATATAGTATTAGTTTGACTTTCAAAAACTCTTTGAAATGTCGCTGTGAATATTATAACACACTTTACCCTGAAAGATAAAGTGTTTTTTTGCAAAAATGCCTTTTTTTTAACGCTTTTCTCAATTTTTATGCATTTTTTTAATCAATCCCGCCATAATCAGGTTCCAAAATAAGAAAAATGCATATAATCTTTTCGGTCTCCCCAAAGTCCTCTTGTAAATCCATACTTTTGAAAAGCCCTCTCAACGTCACCGTTTCGTTTTATGGAATAGGCATACTTTTTTGGTTTCCAACAGCTTCCGGCAAGAACTTTTCCACCGTCTATCATATAATTGTAATTTGAATTAAGGTCAAGCGCAAGCCCCTGTCCATGCTGTCCGGTACGCGGCGAATAACCGCCCGCCTCATAAATCGGTGCTTTTTCTTTTCCTTTATAAATCTCTTCAAAAATCTTTTTCACTGTCGGTGCAATATTTTTATGCACTGTCACATATTGTTCTTTGGTTACTTTCTTACCGGACATCCCATTTTTAAAGCTCCAAACCCTTACTTTTATCGTCTTCATATAATTGCGGGATTTATTGTAATTATACTGGTCCCTTCTGTTCCCATAAATTCGTTTCCAGCGCTCAGAATAAGACTCATTTTCATGTGCGTAGTAATCTGCATAACGACTGTATTTTGCCGCAACACCCTCAATAACACTGCCTTTTCTTTTCGCATACGCCAAAACCCGGTAAGAATAATAGGTTCCGTTTTTGACTTTCGGAACAACCAGAGAAGTCTTTCCGGCACCGCGGATTGTTTTATACTTTTTCTCTGTTCCCTTTGTCCAGCTGTTTTTGCTGACAGAACGATAAACAATATAGCCGGACGCCCCTTTGACCTCCTTCCATGTCACTTTCATCTTCGTCGATCCTGTCATTTTTCCTTTTACGCTTTTCGGTTTTGCAAATGTCACCAGGCATTTTTTTACCGCCGCATCATAACTTTTGGAAAACTCTCCAAATGCATAAACTTTATAATAATATGTCACACCAAGTTCAAGTCCTTTGTGATTCCATGAAGTGACCGAATCTCCGGTGAGTACAACTGCCGTTTGATACACCCCGTTTTCCGTTGTGCTGAATTGAATTTCGTATCCCTTTACCCCGACTAATTTGTCCCATTCAATTTTTGTCTCACTTTGACTTACCAGACTCACCTTTACATGTGACACTTTATCCTGTGGCATATCCGCACGAACAATATTACTGTCTGCAGACAGATCAGACACATATTTTGAATAATACCAAAAACCATTCTGCACCGTTTCTAACTTTTCCTGCACGGAACGAACCATAATCTCATAAGATTTTCCCAGTTCAATATTATCGTCTTTTACAGCGAGAAACACTCCTCCTTTACTCATTTCCAAATCGTATTCACTCGCTTTCAGATCCGCAATTTCCTCAAAAGCATCTGTGCTTCCTGCATTCCGAATATAGATCCGGTAGGCGTCTGCTTGATCCACTTTGGAAAATTTTACGTACATTCCCTCTGCTTGTGTTATCACGGATTCCAAAACCGGCGGTAACAAATTTTCTTTGGGTTCTTCCACACTTCCCGTTTCCGTCTCTGCACTTGTCTTCAATAATTTTGCTGCCGTTTTTCCTTCCGCCTTACTTTCTGTCGAAAAACCAGACACCAGAACGGATGTTACCAAAAAGATAACAAGTAATTTTTTTACAAAATAATTCATCGAATTGTCCTCCCTTGCACAAAAAAGAAAGGAACCGCCGAAACGATTCCTTTCCAAAACTATATATTTCAATCAGTATATCGTCACATATACATACAACAGATATGTCTTACCATTCTGTTTAATATTTACTTTAACAAGGGTACTTCCCTTTTTCTTTCCGGTATATTTACCCTTTTTGTTGATCGTAAGAATTTTCTTTTTGATCGGCTTATACTGTACTTTTGACTTTTTCTCCAGATCGTACACATCGATCCGGCTGCTCTTCTTCAAGAGACGTTTTTTCGCAACCAGCACGGTAGGCGTTTTGATGACGTTGGATTTGAACTTTGTCAATTCCTTCGCATTTTTAAATTTCTTCTTTACACGAACATCAATAACGAGACGATTGGTATATTTTCCTTTCATCGCCGTAAACGTCACAATCGCACGTCCCGGTTTTTTCGCAGAAATTACACCTTTTTTATCAACCGTTGCAACCTTTTTATTTGTCGAAGTACAGACAATCTTTGCCCCTTTACATTTAATCAGTTTCAGCTTCGCCTTGGATTTCTTCTGCATAAACTTGATCACCTTAAATCCAGGGATCTTATAGGCTTTGGCTTTCTTCAAAAGCTGTTCATACGTATATTTTCCGCCTTTTTGCTGAATCAGCTGATTAATAGCCTGCTTTTCCGTAGTTGACAATTTTTTCCAAGTTTCTTCACCGGATGTGATCTTATCTCTCGTCAGATCTGTTACTCTGGTAATGATATCACCTTTTTCATCCGTAAAGTAATCTTTGACAAAATCCGACGCGGTTTTCTCCACCTCTTTGGTGTAAGAAGGCGCTGACGATGTCTGTGGCGCCGGCGTCGCTGTCACGGTTCCGGCCGTATTTCCATTTCCTGTCGTTCCTGTAGACGGAGCGGCCGATGGAACAGCACTTGGAGCGGCTGTTGGCACTGCGCTCGGAGTTGCTGCCGGCTGTTCTGCCTTGATATCACCGGAGCCACCGATCACTTCGCCCGGTGTAATATCTTTGATAACCGAACCATCTTTGGATTTTGCAACTACTTTATAAGTTCCGGACGCCGGGAGATCGCCAAATGTGACATTGCTCTCGCCGCCATCGGTCCAGACATTTCCACTCTCGAATGGAACCCATTTTCCGTCACTGTTTTTCACAACGGAAATATCATTCCATTTTCCGTCTTCCCATTTACGGATGGCATAAACGGAATCCTTAAGAGCCGGATCTACAACAATCTCAATCGTATCATCCTTCTTGTCCTGTGTATTTTTATCATCATACTTTGTTGTAACATCTTCAACCGTTGGACCGACTACACCACCGGTTCCCGATCCGGTACCATCTTTCTTTTTCTTTACAATTACATAGGTCTGGTCTTTGTTCAGTTCTGTAAATTTAATCTCTCCTCCGGCAGGCTGTTCATAATAACCTTCTTCATCCGGATCAAGCACCTTTCCATCCTTGTCCGTTACGGTCATTTCCGTTTTTGGATCTACACTTGTTCCGTCCGGTTTCTGCAATGTATAAACATAATCTTCCATCGTCGGATTTACAACAATTGTCAATTTGTCGTTTGCTTCCGGACTTTTTGAAGCTGCCGGTGTCGGCTGTGTGATACTGATATCTGCATCTGTACGTTTCGCATCAAACGGATCTGAATCAAGGCTTCCCGTATACTGTCCGTTTCCTGTTACACGCACAACAAATGTCTTGTCCACATCTTCTGCTTTCAGTGTATAATTTGGATCCGCTGCCCCCGGAATCTCCGTGAGATTTCCGTCCGCATCTTTCGTAAACCACTGATATGTCAATGTATCATGGGAATCTTGTGGATTTACACCGGTTATGTCAGCCTGTAATACCGTTCCCTCTTTTACAATAATGTTTCCGTCTGCATCTTTTGTTGTATTTTCGATCTTAACCACGTCACGAATCGGTGTCAATGCAGCCGGTGTCGCGGTTGGTGCCGCACTTGGTGTGTTGTGGTCAAGCATTTTTGTAACATTTGTGGCTAAAAAAATTCATTGGATTGTTGCTTGGATATTACCGGAGTCTCCCGTGTATGTAAAGGATGCTTCGCACCGCCTTTGGCGGCTTTGTCCTTGACATACACTGAACACTCCTGGTAAAGAGTAATCAAGCAATCCATTCGAGCATTGTATCGCATTAGGCAATTCTAGCCTGATAGGGAGTTAAATATCCATTGAAGCTATGTGGACGCACATGATTGTATTCCACATATGCGAACTCCTCTACAGCCTGATAGAGAGTTTCCTCAGCATCATATTCATACAGATAAATCAGCTCACTCTTCAAAGTGTTGAAATATCTCTCCATTGGAGCGTTATCATAGGGACATCCTGCTTTACTCATGCTTTGTGTCACATGAACCGATTCGCAAAATTCTACGAATGCTTTGGAAGTAAATTGTGACCCTTGGTCTGAATGCAAAATTAATTCCCCTTTCAGAACCGGCTGCGATTCCAATGCTTTTTTCAGAGTACGAATTGCAAGATCACTTGTGATATGCCGATCTGTTATACTGGCGACAACACTTCGATCATGCAGATCTATGATTGTACAGTTGTAGCGTACTTCATGGTTCTCCAAAAACAAATAGGTAAAATCGGTACACCATTTTTGATTGATTTTATCTGCGGTAAATTCCTGCTGTATCTTGTTTTCAAATACTTTATGCGGTTTGCCATGCTCATATTCCGGCTTCTTCGGACGAACGATAGATTTCAATCCGAGTATGGAATTCATGTACTTGTGGACAGTTGCCGTACTGTATGAAAAACCTTCACGCTCTAAGTATATCTGCATGGTGCGATACCCGGCTACGCCATGGTGTTTGTGATAAATATCTGTAATTTTTGACAGTACTTTATCCCTCCGGGCATAATGATCCGCCTTCCGATGTTTTCGGTAGTTGTAGTAAGCATTTGGACAGATATTAAAGCGGCGCAGGAGCCAGCGCAGACCAAATTCATTATGATGTTGTTCAATAAATCGATAAGCCTCTAATCGATTTCCTTTGCAAAGAATGCCGCCGCTTTTTTTAGGAAGAGATTTTCCTTTTTTGCCTCTTCCAGTTCTTTTCGTAACCGGAGATTTTCTTTCATAAGTTCCATTTCGTTTGGAGCATCTGGATTTTCAAGGGCTTTTGTTTGGCATTCTCTGCTAAATTCACTACACCACTTGGAAATGCTGGCTTTGGATACGCCGTATTCCGCAGTGATACTTTTGTAGGTTCGTCCTTCCTCTGCGTGGAGTCGGACAATCTTCTTTTTAAATTCTGGTGCGTAACTCTGTGGCATAATAAGTACCTCTTTTCTTTCTTTATTATATTATATCTTATTAGCCATCACTGTTACAACTATATTATAGCACCTCA
>DJNB01000212.1 GCA_002435545.1 Lachnoclostridium sp. UBA6475 | reverse complement strand
CTACGGCGGTTATGGAAGTTATGGCGGAGGATATGATTCCTGTGGAACCGGAAATCTCTGTTGTGATCTCTGGTGCGCCGACACGTTGTGTGAATGTATGGGAGGCGATCTTTGCGCATGCATGTAGAGCAGACAAAAAGAATAGCAGGAGTGGGGATGTTATCCGCACTTTCTGTCCTGCTTCTGGTGGCAGGAAGTTTTGTGACGGTAAATACGCTGTTCTTAACGGCATTGTCAGCATATCTTGTGGGATATGCTATCTTTCGTTATGGACTGCCCGCCGGACTGATGCAGTGCGTGATCTGTACGCTGTTAGATGCCTTTTTAAATCCGGATAAGTTCAATTTTTTTGTTTATCTGGGATTCGGCATTTACATAATTTTCAGTGAATTTGTCTTCCAAAAGGGAAATAAAATCAAAGATCCGAAAAAAAAGATGCGCAGACAGTTGATTTATAACTGGATTTTGTTTAATATAATATATATCCCGACCGTTTTATTTTTTGAAAACATATTGATCCGGGAAGCTGCTTTTACCGGATCAGCGCAAAAATGGATCCTCCTTGCCGTCGGACAGGTCGGCTGGTGGATCTACGATAAAGCATACCGGGAATTTTTCCGCTTTTTGAGAGAACGGAAATTATTGAAAAAATAGGAGGTTTTGAAACATGCAGTTTGCAGAATTACAAAAACAGATGATTGCCGCAATGAAGGCAAAAGATAAAGTGAGAAAAGAGGCGATTTCATCCTTAGTATCCGCTGCGAAAAAAGTAGCGATCGATGAAGGATGCCGCGATGACATTTCCGAAGAGATCGTAGGACGCGTGATCTTAAAGGAAATGAAGACCGTAAAAGAGCAGATTGACAGCTGTCCGGACAGCCGTGAAGATCTGAAAGCAGAATATCAGGCAAGATATGATATCATCGCTGAATTTGCACCACAGATGATGAGTGCAGAAGAAGTGGAAAGTTACATTACAGAAAAATTTGCCGATGTCGTAGCGACAAAAAATATGGGGCAGATCATGAAAGCCGTTATGGGAGATCTGAAAGGAAAAGCCGACGGAAAAGTGATCAATGCGACCGTGAAAAAACTTTGCCAGTAGGAAAGAATAGAGATGACCGGTAAGTAACCAGTAAATGATCAGGGAATGATTGTTTACTGGTTGTTTGATGGAATGATTAGAAAAATTGTATTGGCTGAAGGAAAGCAGAAAGACAGTGATTTATTTGAAGACATTGAAGTCTCAATGACAAAGTAAACTATTATTTTTAGTTAAGGAAGGTTTTGTTATAGATGAAGCAAGAAATATTGAATAAATTGAATCTTGGCGAAGATCATGAGCGAGAATGTAAATTGGCAACTGGTGGACTTCCTGAGAGCATATGGGAGACTTATTCTTCTTTTGCGAATACCAATGGTGGCACTATTCTGCTTGGAATTAAGGAACACAGGGATTCTTTTACGATTGAAGGACTGACAGATAAACAGATTGTTAAATATCAGAAGGATTTTTGGAGCACTTTAAATGATAGAAATAAGGTGTCAAAGAATATCCTATTAAATCATCATGTACAGGTTGTCGAGGTGGAAGATAAAAAGATACTTAAAATTGATATACCAGCGGCAGACAGGCATGATAAACCAGTTTATATCGGAACAGATCCAATGAAAGGAACGTATAAAAGAGATTATGAGGGCGACTTTATCTGTACGGAAGAGGCAGTTCGAGCAATGTTTGCGGACCAGAGAGATGTATCTGCAGATGTGGAAGTGCTGGATGAGCTTGGATTGGACGTTTTGGATCAGGATACAGTAAAGGGCTATCGAATTGTTTTTGAGCAGCTTCATAGTGGGCATCCATGGAATGCTCTTGAAAATGATGAGTTTCTTATGAAGTTAAGGGCAGCAGCCAAGAATAAAAATGGTACATTATCTCCAACGATAGCTGGATTATTATTCTTTGGAGAAGCTTATCATATTACGGAGATTTTCCCGAATTATTTTCTGGATTATCGTGAAGAATGTGATGATAAAGCAGTACGCTGGCTATTCCGTACACATTCTAACGAAGGCGATTGGAGTGGTAATATATACGACTTTTTCTGCAAGGTGCGTACAAGAGTGGACGATGATGTGGCAGTTCCATTTGCAAATAGACGAGATGGATACCGGATAGACAGAGTTGATATCCATGATGCGTTGGAAGAGGCATTGGCGAATGCGCTGGCACATGCTAATTATTATGGCAGGCGCGGAATCCTTGTTATTAAAAAGGGCAAGGAACTCAGTATTTCCAATCCTGGTACTATCAGGGTAACGAAAGAAGAATTTTATGCAGGAGGCAATAGTGATCCCCGAAATCCGAATATCTTAAAGATGTTTGGTTTTGTAAATGTTGGTGAGCGTGCCGGAAGTGGTGTTGATAAGATTATGACAGCATGGGCTGAACAAAACTGGAAGAAGCCGGAATTTGATTTCTCAGAGCGTAATGACAGGGTAACATTAAAGCTCGAAGTTGGACAAGTGGTATATATTCCGGGAGCTGCTGATTTAAGAAATACAACGGAGAGTAGTGAGTCAGTGATTATAAAATCTATGCCGAAAGAGGACATGGTACTTGCTTATATCCGGAAAAATGGAAGTATTTCAATGCAGAAAGTAATGGCAACCTGTAATTATAGATCCAGAACTGGAGCAAGAAAGCTAATAGATAAAATGATAAATGCGGGGCTGATAGAAAAAATCGGAGAAGGAAACAATACGCTTTATAGAATAAAAGAATAGCTTAGTGGTCACTTCTGAAATAAAATAACCACTAAGTGACCAGTAGGTGGTCACTTGTGTTCACTGAGTGACCACCATTACTAATAGTAAGAGGACTTCGTGCAGATGGTTTGCATCATTTAGAAAGAGAGCGGTGAAAAATGATTAAAATATTGATTGTAGAAGATGAAGAGCCGATATCCAATCTTATTCGCATGAGCCTGACAAAAGCAGGATATCATTGTGAACAGGCATTTGATGGGGAGAGTGCAGCAGATGCTGTCGAGGCCGGATATTATGATCTGATTCTTCTTGACATTATGCTTCCGGGAATCAATGGATATGAACTGCTGGAGTACATAAAAACAAAAGAAATACCGGTTATTTTTATTACAGCGATGGGAGATCTGGATGACAGAGTGAAAGGACTTCGTGCTG
>DJNB01000034.1 GCA_002435545.1 Lachnoclostridium sp. UBA6475 | reverse complement strand
TATTTCCGGCAAAAAGCATACGTGTCTGTACGCCATGATCTTCGATATACTGAACCACTTTGTTCTTATCCACGCCTTCACGGCAGGTAAGAAGGAATCCGAACCAGCTTGGTTTGGAATTTGGACATGGTTCCGGAAGAATGAGCTTATCTTCTACTTCTTCCAGTGCAGCGCGAAGACGGTCAAAGTTATGTCTTCTCTTTTCTACAAATGTAGGGAATTTTGCCAGCTGGGCACATCCTACTGCTGCCTGCATATCCGTTGCTTTCAAGTTATATCCAAAGTGTGAATATACATATTTGTGGTCGTATCCAAGTGGAAGTTCTCCGTACTGCTTGTCAAAACGATGTCCGCACAGGTTGTCTCTTCCGGATGGACATACGCAGTCTCTTCCCCAGTCTCTCAAAGAGCGGACTGCTTTATGGATCAATGGGTTGTCTGTATATACAGCACCACCTTCACCCATTGTCATGTGGTGTGGCGGATAGAAACTGGAAGTACCGATATCACCGATCGTACCTGTGAATTTCTCTTCTCCGTTGATCGTGTATTTGGATCCCAAAGCATCACAGTTATCTTCAACAAGCCATAAATTATGTTTATCACAAAATTCTTTGATGGCACCAAGATCCCATGGATTTCCCAATGTATGAGCGATCATGATCGCTTTTGTCTTATCGGAAAGAGCCTCTTCCAACATAGAAGCATCCATATTGTACTGTGGAATTGTCATGTCTACGAATACCGGAACAGCACCATACTGAATGATCGGTGCAATTGTAGTCGGGAATCCGGCAGCCACTGTGATAACCTCATCGCCAGGCATAATACGGCGGTCTCCCATCAAAGGAGAAGTAAGTGCCATAAATGCAAGCAGGTTTGCGGAAGAACCGGAGTTTACCAGAGAACAATATCTGGTTCCGAGATACTCTGCAAATTCTTTTTCAAACTGATCGGTATATCTTCCGGAAGTAAGCCAGAACTCAAGGGAACTGTCTACCAGATTTACCATCTCTTCGTGTCCGTAATAACGGGAAGCATATGGGATGCGGTCGCCTTCTTTAAAAGGCTTTTCCTGATTGTGGTATTTGTCACAATACTCCTTTACCATCTCCAAAATACTTTCTCTTGCCTGTTTTTCATTCTGATTTTCAAACATAATCTTAATCCTTTCTGATTTTCGTAATTATTATCGATTTAAAAATTCTTTGATCTGCTTGTCCATAATATGTGCCACACTTTCTCCGGCAAAATATACTTTCGTCCATTCTACCGTTTTGTCGAGTGCTTCCGATACCGTCCAGCGTGGTTTCCAGCCAAATGTTGTCTTCAGTTTCGAGCAGTCGAGTTTGAGGAAGTTTGCCTCATGAGGACCTCCGTCATACTGATTGACCCATTTCATGCCTTCGCCCCATTTTTCCACAAACAGATCTACCAGATCACCTGTCGTTACGCAGTCTGTCTCATCCGGTCCGACATTATAATATCCCTGATATTTAGCATCCAGATACTGCTCTTTGGCGATCATCAGATATGCGATCACCGGCTCCAGCACATGCTGATACGGACGTGTGGAAAACGGATTACGGATCACGATATCCTTCTTTTCTTTTGCTGCGCGCACGCAGTCCGGGATAATACGGTCGTTGGCAAAATCGCCGCCGCCGATTACGTTACCGGCTCTTGCCGTCGATACCGCAACACCTGTTTCATTGAAAAATGAATTTTTGTAACTGTGCGTTACCAGTTCGGAACAGGATTTACTGTTGGAATACGGATCATATCCATCCAACGGTTCATTTTCACGATATCCCCATTCCCATTCTTTATTTTCATACACCTTGTCTGTTGTGACATTGAGAAAACTCTTAACACATGGATTCCGGCGTACGCATTCGCATATATTTACTGTTCCCATCACATTGGTTTCATACGTATAAACCGGATCCTTATAAGAATCTCTTACGATCGGCTGGGCAGCAAGGTGAATTACAATTTCCGGCTGAACCTCTTTGAAAACATTGGATAATTTTTCCAAGTCACGGATATCTCCGATCACCGAATTCATCTTCTCTTCAACCTCTGCCATTGAAAAAAGATTGGGATCTGTCGGTGCTTCCAAGGAATACCCTGTCACTTCTGCTCCTGCCTGTATCAAAGTACGGCACATCCAGCTTCCCTTAAAACCGGTATGTCCCGTCACAAGTACTTTTTTTCCCTGATAGAAACTTAAATCTTTCATGTCTTTCTCCATTCTGATTTGCATAATTTTCGCATCATAATAATATAATATACCGTATATCAGTATAAAGCACAATCCAATCTTTGTCAACCTCTAACGCCAAATTGTCAGTGCCGTAAAATGATGTCTAAAAGCGCCTGATAGCCTTTCTCGTAGAATTCTTTTTCGTAATGCACCATAAACGCACCCGACACGCACAGATCGTCTGCTTCATAGTCTTTCGCATAATCGATCACATGACAGTCCATCTTCTCTTCAAAATAATCCTGCCATTTTTTCAAAAATGCTTTTTTCTTCTTTAATGTCGCCTGCTTATAACCGCGGATTGCCTTTTTCCGGCGCTCATAGTCTAAAAATTTGAGTTTCACATCCGCTTTGATGAAAATGATCTGCTTTCCATAACGGCGTTTCAAAAATTCAATAAAAGTATCAAAACGGGCTTTGATCTCTTCGTCACTCAGCACGTCTTCTACCGTCGTCAGTTCGCAGTCTTCTTTGATCTCTTTATAAAAACCAAGTCCACGCACTTCGCTGTCAGCCGTAAGATAGCCGCCCTGATATTTTACAACATCACAGATCAGGTCATAAAAATCAAGAAGCAGCCACTTGGATCCGGTCGTTTCCAGCTGTCCCGGCAGATCCTTGTGAAACGCACTTTTGATATAACCGACGCGCCAATTGCTGTTTTCAAACAAGGACAGATCGTTAAATTTGGCATCGTCATAAGGAATCGGTTCATCAAACGCAAACAAAAAGCTGTTGCGGTATGCGTATTTGCCAATCTTAAACCGCCCGGTGTCTTCATTCAGGATCTCGCGTGTAATACAGGATCCCCAGAGGTCTACCTGAACCGGCTCATAAAAGGCGTTGAGTGCCCGGATCGGTGCCAGCCGCTTATCCGCTTCCAGTTCTTTATGGTAGCAGTCTTTTACGCGTTCCTGTTCAAAATCTTCTTCTGCCGCCAGAAACAGCAGTTTCTTGGCCTCTTTTGCCTTTCCGGCATCCAGCGCCCGCATCATGGCATCAAAGGTTCCGGCATGCACTTCATTGATATAGACCGGTCCTTCCAGCCAGCCCCGTTTTTCCAGTTCTTTTTTGACAAGTTCTGTGTAGGCTTTGACAATCTTCATCTTATATTCGTAGATTGCCTCGTATCGTACTCCCTCCCGGAACAAATCCCCCTCTTCCACCGCCTGTACCACTTTCAGACAGGTGCGGAGGCCTTCCGAAAACCGGAAATCATACTTTTCAAGGATTTCCGATATGCTCGCATATCCTTCCTGCTGTATCCTCACAATATCGTACTCAAATTCGGTCAGCACAGGACGACCCAGACTCAGGATCAGATGATCGATAAATTTGCTGTCATCCATAAAAAGTGCGGTATTATTTTTCGCATACAAATTATCATAATATTTGATAAACCGCCCAAAACGAATGTAAAATTCATCCTCTGAAAACACCCGTTTTTCCGGCTGATACCGCATAATATAGGAAATCAGCCGTCTGGCATGATGGTAAAACGGTTTCTCATAAGAAGACATCGTATATCCTTTTTTATGATTGAAGTCCAAAAAATAATGGGAATAAATGTCAACCACATACGGATCCATCTTTTCCACAAAATAGTCCTCCAGTTCTTTGATACGCCGATTGTACGCTTTACTGCTCTTTTTTTGCACTTTCCGCACATGCTTATGCGTCACAAACCATTTCGGACATCTGGACTTGACAAGGATAATGTGGTCTTTGTCAAAATATTTTGCGACCAGTTCCAGATAATTGTCCATATAGGGCTTCCAATCAAATTTCCGGTCACGCATCACATCGATTTCTTCGATCTCATCCTGGTGCTCTGCATAAAACCGGCTCTCCTCAAACTTTGGATTTTTGGTAAATACCTGGTCTTTCCATACACACAAACGATGCCCCGCCGTATAACACATGTCTACCACAAGGAAATCTGCCGGATTTTCTTCCAGTTCCGTTTTCAGCCGTTTTTCGAGATCCATCGTAAGAAGCGGAGACGCCGGTCCATCGACCGCAAAGGTCGCTCCCTCCGGATTTCCCACGAGCGACAGAAGGGATATCCAGCAGCTGTCATTATATACTTTATATCTTTCTTTTAACTCCATATCATTGATATAAGAGGAACCATTCAAACGTATAATTGGCATTTCCATGATATTTTTCATTCTCCATTCTCAAGGTATAATTGACATAATTATAACACATCTTTGACACGATGTAAACAACAGTCACATCTTTCTTGTCCTACAAGTCACATCTTCCTTGTCCTCTCCATATGCTAAAACGAAAGGGTAAAGGAGGGACTTCGTATGAATCGTGTCCGTGAAATCGTTAAAGCCTCTTATGCACACGAGGCTCATATCTATGGGGCAGGGAGCTGTATCGCGATACTTGACAGCGGAATTGCCGCGCATCCGGATTTTGATGACCGCATCATCGGATGGTACGATGTCCTTTCTGCCACACGCCAGCCCTATGATGATTACGGTCACGGAACCCACGTCGCCGGGATTGCTGCAGGAAGCGGCCGTGCCAGCCGGGGATTGTACCGCGGCATTGCTCCCCAGGCGGATCTCGTCGCAGTCAAGGTACTCAACCGCTATGGAGAAGGAACTGTCGAAAGCATCTGTACCGGCATTGACTGGGTTCTCCGAAACCGCATGCGGTATGGCATCAATATCGTAAATATTTCTGCCGGCACCGCAAAGGAAAAGCAGTTTGACGAATCTTCTCCTCTCGTGCGGAAAGTAGAGGAACTTTGGGATGCCGGTCTTGTCGTCGTCGTTTCTGCCGGAAACCGTGGCCCGGAAGCCGGTACGATCAGCGCTCCCGGAAACAGCCGCAAAGTCATTACGGTCGGTTATTATGGCAGAGAAGGAAATTCCGGCACCGGCCCCACGATCCATTGTATCAAAAAACCCGATGTCATTACGCCGGGAAGCCATATCGTCAGCTGCCATCATACGAATATCCAAAAAGTCCCGTATACGAAAAAAAGCGGCACCTCCATGGCAACTCCGGTTGTCAGTGGAGGCATCGCCTTACTTTTAAGTTTACCCAAATACCGGTTTTATGAACCAAAAGAAGTTAAAATCCGGTTAAAAAACAGCTGTACCGATCTCGGTCTGCCCCACAACAAGCAGGGCTGGGGACTTTTCGATCTAAAGCGGTTTTTATTCTGAACACTCCTTATTCGGATGGGAGATGCCAGATCTCGTCGTTGTACTGCGCGATCGTACGGTCCGAAGAGAAAAATCCTGCATTGGCAATATTTACCAGCATTTTCTTCGCCCATGCCGTGCGGTCATTATAGGCTGCATACGCACGTTCTTTCGTCTCGACATACGCATCAAAATCCGGGAAGGTCATAAACCAGTCTTTGTTCAGCAGTTCATTGTACAGACGCTGCAAAGATTTCTTTTTCCCAATTTTTAACATTTTGGGGCTGACAATGAAATCCACTGCTGCCTTCAATGTGTCATTTTTCTTATAGTAATCTTTGGAACAATAATCGCCTCTTTCATAGCGTGCAATAACGGTATCGCTGTCCTCACCGAATACAAAAATATTGTCTTCGCCCACCAGCTCATGAATCTCCACATTGGCTCCGTCTTCGGTTCCCAGCGTAACGGCTCCGTTTAACATAAACTTCATGTTTCCGGTTCCGCTCGCTTCCTTTGATGCCAGCGAGATCTGCTCGGAGATATCACAGGCCGGGATCAGTTTCTCCGCCAATGTCACATTGTAATTTTCTACCATAACAAGATTCAGATACGGCTTGACGTCTTTGTCCTTATGGATCAGTTTCTGCAGGCAGAGGATCAAGTGAATGATGTCCTTTGCGATCACATACGCCGGTGCTGCTTTGGCTCCAAAAATAAGTGTGACCGGACGATCCGGAATCTTCCCGGATTTGATCTCCAGATATTTATGGATTGCATAGAGTGCATTTAACTGCTGGCGTTTGTACTCATGCAGACGTTTGATCTGAATATCAAAGATGGAATCTTCATTCAGCTTGATCCCCTGCGTCTCTTTCAGGTATTTGGCAAGCTGATGTTTATTCTTTTTCTTGATCTCCAGAAGGCGTTCCAAAACTGCCTCGTCATTCTCATAAGCAAGCAGTTTTTTCAATTCCATGGCATCCTTTTTGAATCCGTCACCAATGCAGTTTTCCAACAATTCCACCAGACGTGGATTGCTGTGCAGAAGCCAGCGGCGGAATGTGATCCCATTGGTCTTATTGTTAAATTTTTCCGGGTAAATCTTATAAAACGCATTTAATTCGTTATTTTTCAAAATTTCCGTGTGAAGATATGCCACTCCATTGACACTATGTCCATAATGGATATCCATATGTGCCATATGAACGCGGTCGTCCTCATCAATGATATATACCGATTCATCGTCGTATTTATCTTTTACGCAAAGATCCAGTTCATGGATGATCGGCACGATCTGCGGCGCCACTTTTTCAATAAAGGCAAGCGGCCATTTTTCCAGTGCTTCTGCCAAAATGGTATGGTTGGTATAAGCGCAGGTATTTGTCGTGATCTCAATTGCCTCATCCAGTTCGATCCCTTTCTGCATCAGCAGACGGATCAATTCCGGGATGACCATCGACGGATGGGTGTCGTTGATCTGAATTGCCACATAATCTGCCAGATCGTGGAAGTTGGATCCCCGCTCCTCTGCTTCATCCAGGATCAGCTGTGCCGCGTTGCTGACCATGAAATACTGCTGGTATACGCGCAGCAGACGGCCATCTTCGTCGCTGTCATCCGGGTACAAAAACAGGGTAAGATTTTTCTGTATATCCTTCTTGTCAAAATCAATTCCTTTGTCAACGATCTTTTCATCGACGGAATTGATGTCAAACAAATGCAGAACATTTGTACGGTTATCATATCCTGTCACAAGAATGTCGTACATTGTCGAAACTACGTTATATTTTCCCAGTGAAACGGAATATTTGCGGTCACTTTTAATGAGCCAGCTGTCGTCCTCCATCCACGGATTTGGTACTTCTTTCTGCATCCGTTTCTTAAATACCTGACGAAAGAGTCCAAAGTGGTAATTCAGGCCGATTCCGTCTCCCGGCAGCCCCAGTGTCGCAATGGAATCCAGAAAACAGGCTGCCAGTCTTCCCAGTCCGCCATTTCCAAGGGATGGTTCCGGTTCCATTTCTTCCAGATCACTCAGTTTCTTGCCTGCTTTTTTCAATTCCTGACGCACCTCATCATAAATTCCAAGGTTGATCAGATTGTTACTCAGCAGTTTTCCGATCAGAAATTCTGCGGAAATATAATAAAGTTTTTTCTTTCCTTCTGTCTTTTCTTTCTTTGCCGCCATCTCATTGACCATCTGCAACAAGGCAGCGTACAGCTGTTTATCGGAACAACGTTCGATATCTTTTCCGTATTTCTCTTTTACATACTCTGCAAACATGCTCTTTCCTCCACTTAAAAGCTTTGTTTATGCTATCGTACTCATCATACCATACAAGCGGGAGCATGTCAAAGAAATGAATGAAACATTGATTTCTTCACAGCGGTTGTGAATTGTTGCTTATTTCTTTATTTTCACATTGCTGCTCTTACTCCATTTTCCGTAAACCTTGCTTCCCTTTACGGTCTTGCAGGCGCGGACACGGATAAAATAAGTCTTTTTCTTTTGCAGATTTTTTATCGTAACAGTAGTTTTCTTTGCCGATACCTTTTTGGATTTTTTCTTAAACTTCTTATCCGGTGCATATTGAATCTGATACGATTTGGCGCCATCGACTTTCTTCCAGGTGACAACCGCTTTTCTGCCCTTTTTATTTTTGACGGATTGAATTGACACGGTCATTGCTTTTTCCGCTGCAGGCTGCGAAGAATCGGACGGCTGTATCACCGGTTTTTCCTCCGGCTGAACCGACGGTGTCTGCGCTGCTTCCGGTGTTGGCGTTGCCGGTGCCTGTGTTACCGGCGGTTGTGTTGGAAGTACTGTTGGTGGAACCTGTGTTGCTGCCGGCGTTGGCGTTGGTGGAAGCTGCGTTGCTGCCGGCGTTGGCGTTGGTGGAAGCTGCGTTGTTGCCGGCGTTGGCGTTGGAAGTACTGTTGGGGTGGTTGTTGGCATCGCAGTCGGTGCCGTCGGCGCAGTTGGTGTTGGTGTCGGTGTTTCTTCCGGCGTTTTTGGCGTTTCCGAACTTACGCGCTCCACCTTTTTCCATAAATCGGAAGTGAGATCCAGATGAATTACCGGACGAACCATAAAGGAGTCTTCCGTTACATTTGTACCATAATACGTTCCATCCCCATACTCGGAAACATAGGCCGCATCATTTGTATCAAATCCCGGAGAACGCAGCCACCATTTTCCATTCTTGTCAATTTCCTCAATCCAGGAAGCAAATGCGCCCTGATCATATGCATATGCTGTCGCTTTCGCCTCTCTCGTCCTGCTCATATAAAATCTGTTATCAAATCCATATGCCGTATTTGCCACCTCTGCTGCTGACAGGAGATAAATGCGGTCCTGGGTATCGGCTCCTCCATCACTTTCGATGGCCGCATCCGGGTTGTCTTTGTTTGAATTTGATACCGTTGTTATTTTTATTGCTTTCTGTTCCTCTTCGGTAAAGGCATCTTTCATAAATGTGTCATTCAGCCATGCCCGCAGATCACACTTCTCCCAGCTAGTATCCGTAATCTCACCATGATATGGTTTGTTATCCAGTCCTTCATCTGCAAGTAAAAACGCATCGTTGCCATCTACAGAAAGCACACGCCATTTGATTGGCTGTTTTTCTGCGGAAGCGGTTTCTGTTGTCGACTCCTGCCAATAATTTCCAAATTCAACACAATCCCAAACGGTCTGCATCTGACCTTGTATCTCCAGCTTTTCTGCCTTTTCCCACACGGGCGCGGACAAATCCAAATGCAGTACCGGACGCACAGCACCATAATTTTCCGGCGTTATTCCGTGAGAATCCCCATCTCCCGCCGTTCCTACACAAGATACACAATTTTCATCTCCCGGAGAACGCAGCCACCAGTAAAAGGCATTATGCGCCTCAGAAGAATACATTGTCTGCGCTGCCTCACGCGCCGGGCTGGTTCGATGAAATGGCGCTTTGTCCGATTCCTCAAATCCATACTTCGTATCCGCAGCTTCGTCGATTGACAACAGATAAATTTTGTCCTGTGTATCGGCACCGGCATCTGTGTTATACTCTTCATTCCCTTTATTTACTACAGTTGTCTCCTTAATTGCCGCCTGCTCTTCTTCCGTAAATGCCTCTTTGATAAACTCCTCATTGAGCCATTTGCGCAGAGAACATTTCTCCCATGTTACGGCACTGCCTTCCTCATCAAACGGAAGGCTTTCAATCGCCTGATCTGCCATCAAAAAGGCATCGTCTCCCTCTACTGACAGCACTCTCCAGCGAATCGGCAGCTTATCGTCCTCCTTATTGGTCTCGTAATCTTCGTTGGTATCCTCCTGCCAGTAATTTCCAAATGTGATGGTGTCCCATGCCAGCACATCGGTCTTTACGATCGGATTATGTAATCCCTCCGAAGAATCTGTCTCCTCTCCGGATACAAGAACATCTTTTTGAATCGTCGGATTTCCAATACCATAAGTGGTTTCTGCCTTGCTTTGTATCTTCCCGGCAGGACTGCTTAACGTCGTCAGGATCACTGCCCCTGCCGTCAAAATAGAAAGCACCTTTTTCGTTCTTTTCTGGTTTTGTCTCATAATCATTCCTCCTGTTTTTTATTTCCCTGTAACGATCCGAAACCTAATGTACGGAGATTAGTGAGTCGTCGCGCTTGCACATAAGAGCTTTTGATCTCTGTACATTTTTAGAACCACCGCCACATATAAGCATTTTTAGCCTTGTCAAAGGCGGAAAAGAACACGAAGTGTTCAAAAAGCGAATTGTGATGGGGTAAGTTTGAATCGTTACATGCCTCCCTATATTAATAAGATGGTGTAAAGTTGGAAAAAGTTCCCAGATTTTTCAAAATGTTGCGGGAGCCAGCTTGGAGATGGCTCCGCACACGTCATTTTCTGCTTTTTTTCTTTTTGACGTGTGCAATGCGGTAGTTTGGCGCTGCTGGGGGTGGCTCCGCACACGTCA
>DJNB01000006.1 GCA_002435545.1 Lachnoclostridium sp. UBA6475 | reverse complement strand
GTTCCCGGTATCCAGAAATCCCGTTCCCTGTACACGCCGGCCCCGCCATACAATCCAGGTTTCGTACATATGCTGTTCCGGCATCGGGTTTGTGCAGATCTTCCGTATCTTTCTTACTGCCAGCTGTATTCCCATACTTCCCATTAAGAGGAAAGCCATGGAACTACTATGTAAACTGCATAATTCACGGATTCCAAATAACGTACCGGAGACAGCCGCTGCCGTCAGATAAAATCCGATCATGCATCGTAAATGTCCGGAAACTGTCATTTTGCCATAAACAACCCGTATCAAAAGTGCAGTTCCGGCCACATAGATCACCATCCAGAGAATCCATCTGGTGCGAATCCCAAGCATCAGAACCATGACACCAAGCAGCGCCCCCAGCGCCGCGCCTGCAATACTCCGTTTCGTAAATGCAGGTTTTTTGCGCCAATAATTCAGTATCTGAAATACTTGCAGATTCATAAGAAAATTGACAAAAAAGAAGATATCAATGTATACTTTCATACATGTCATTCCTCATTCTTTTTATGCTTTTGCATAGTCTTATCATAGCGGATCGCGCGCGATTATTTTGTCAAATCAAGGGAGGCAATTCACAAAATCTTTCCTCTGATATCGACAAAGACAGACAGAAAAAAAGACTCTTCTCTGAAAATAGAGAAAAGCCTTTATCTGTTTTTGTCAAATGCCGTCAAAACTTATTCAAACTTCATGGAAAAAGAAAGTTTCCCGGAGTGATAGTCAAATGTGCCCAGTGCCCCGTTGACGATCGTAAACTGGGGAGACTTATGTCCGATATCTGCATCAAATACAATCGGCACCTGCAGTTCAGACAAGATCACTTCCACTGCTTCCACATAATTATGATCCGTAAACGACTGAAACATACAAGGTCTGCCAAATACAAACCCTTTTGCCGTATCAAACCAGCCCGCTTCCTTTAACTGCCACAGACCTCTGGTCAGGGAATCGCTGTCGAGCGAAAAACTTTCCAGATACCATAAGATCCCATCGTCTTTGTATTTCTGTACAAATTCTTTCGTCTTATCAAAACGGGTTCCCACCAGATTCAATAACACATCCACACAGCCGCCCAAAAGCCTTCCACTCATGGAAATATTTTCCAATTCTTTCTCGTTCTGTCTCGCAAAACAGATTGACTTTTTGTCAATATGATAGCCTTCTTCCGGAGATTCCCTGTCATAAAAATCATCTTCGTATCCGTCAAATGTCTTCTGGATCACCGGTTTTCCCGTCATACAGGCATAGTTATATTTCACCGCATCGTGCCATGGCTGCATGGAAAAATCATTAAAATGGTTTCCATACACACTTGCGACATCGCACAATGTCGTGATCGTATACGTAAGTCCTGTGTTATCCGAAAATCCCTGAAACCAGGTCGGATTTTCGCGGATTTTCCGGAAGTCCAAAAGCGGCAGTATTTCCATCAAAAAGTCTCCGCCCTTTGCGGAAAAGATGTAGGATACCGCCGGATCCGTGATCAGGCTCATCACCTGTTCCGCGCGTTGTGTTTTATCGCTGCTCCGCCCTCTGCCATCACTGGTTCTTACATTTTCTGTCTCCCGGACTACATATCCCAGACTCTCCATTTTTCTGACCGCCAGATCCAGCCGCCGATAATCCATCTCTTTGCGGTTTCCATCCGATGGCGCAGTGATTCCGATCGTATCGCCTTTTTCTAAAAATTTTGGATATTTCATGCCAGTCCTCCGTTTCTCTCTTGAAATCCATTCCTTTTTCTAGTATACTTGATTGTACAGAACATGTAAAGCAGAAAGGAAATGAATTATGGCAGAAAAAAATCCAATCGTCACTTTGGAAGTGGCCGGTTATGAACCGATCAAAATTGAACTTTATCCTGAAATTGCACCAAATACGGTAAACAATTTCATTTCCCTCGTAAATCAGGGATTTTATAACGGACTGACCTTTCACCGGATCATCAAAGGGTTTATGATCCAGGGCGGATGTCCGGATGGCAATGGCACCGGCGGTCCGGGCTACAGCATCAAAGGTGAATTCTCCGGAAATGGCATCAAAAATGACTTGCAGCATACTGCCGGTGTCATCTCTATGGCTCGTTCCATGATGCCGGATTCCGCAGGTTCCCAGTTCTTCATCATGCATAAAGATGCCCCACATCTCGACGGACAGTATGCCGCTTTCGGTAAAGTGACCGAAGGACTTGATATCGTAGATCAGATTGCCTGTGTCGATACCGATTACAGTGATATGCCGCTTGAACCGGTTGTTATGACAAAGATCAGCGTTGACACCTTTGGCGAAGAGTATCCGGAACCGGAAAAACTCTAATCCGAAAACTTTAGTTTGAAATCAAAATGGAGTGCCATAAGGCGCACCAAATTTCAAAAGCACGAAGACCGGTTCGTTCCGTTCTCCGTGCTTTTTATATGTGTCAATCCATCTATTGTATCTCACCCATAAAGTAAAATCCTTTGCTTTCGGTCAGTTTTACTTTACATATTTTTCCAATTAAGTTTTTATCCCCCGGACAATGTACAACCGCATTGGAGGACAGTCTTCCCGTGATCAGATTTTCATCGTGGTCATTGACTTCTTCCATCAATGCCTCGACGATCTCTCCTTCTTTGGCATCCGTAATCTCCGTTGAGATCTCATGAATGACATCCAGAAGTCTTGCAAAACGTTCTTTTACCACGTCTTCCGGTACCTGATCTTCCATCGTCGCCGCCGGTGTCCCGGTTCTCTTGGAATAGATAAATGAATACACGCTGTCATAGCGGACTTTCCGCACGACATCCAGAGTTTCCTCAAAATCTTCTTCCGTCTCTCCCGGAAATCCCACGATCAGATCTGTCGTGAGTGAGATATCCGGCATTTTTTCCTTGATCCGTGCAGCAAGATCCAGATACTGCTCTTTCGTATAACAGCGGTTCATTTTCTTCAAAATCTTTGTACTTCCGGACTGCAGCGGCAGATGAAGATGCGTACATATCTTCTTACTCTCTGCCATGACTTCGATCAGTTCGTCCGACAGATCTTTCGGATGCGATGTCATAAAACGGATGCGCTCCAAACCTTCGATCTTTTCCACTTCCTGTAAAAGCTCCGCAAATGTCATTGGCTCATCGAGCGTCTTTCCATAGGAATTGACATTTTGTCCGAGAAGCATGATCTCAATGACACCGTCTGCCACAAGATTTTTAATCTCACGGAGAATCTCTTCCGGTTTCCTGCTCCGCTCACGGCCGCGCACGTAAGGCACGATACAGTACGTACAGAAGTTATTGCAGCCATACATGATATTCACGCCCGCCTTAAATGGATATTTCCGGACGCTTGGCAGATCTTCCACGATCCCCTCTGCCTCTTTCCAGATATCCAGCACCATGCGGTCGGACTGAATCCTCGTATAGAGCAGTTCTGCCAGCTTATACACATTATGTGTACCAAAAACAAGATCGACAAACGGATAACTTTTCTGTATTTTTTCTACAACTGTAGGCTCTTGCATCATACAGCCACACATGGCAATTTTCATCGCCGGGTTTTTCTTCTTTTGATTTTTCATATACCCCAGTCTGCCGTAAACTTTCAAATTGGCGTTTTCACGGACGGTACAGGTATTATAGAGGACAAAGTCTGCCACCGGTTCTTCGACCGTCTCGTAACCGATATACGAGAGAATCGCCTCCAGTTTTTCAGAATCTCTGGCGTTCATCTGGCAGCCCATCGTCTGCATCGAAAGCGTCAGTTTTCTGCCAAGGCGTTTTTCTTCCTCTGCCGCCCATTCTTTGCACTTTTTCATAAAATAATACTGACGCAGAGGCTCCTCATTTGGCGCCTCTGCGTGTATATCCATAGCATCGATCTGTTCGTAATCAAACATTATTTTCTCCATTCCGGGGAAAATAATTCCCCTTTATACATTATTTCCATTTTCTGTAATAATGGACGTAAGGATCGGCATCGCATCGGAGATCGGAATTGCAAATCCCATTCCTTCCACTTCCTCCGAAGCAAATTTTGAGGAATTGATACCGATGACCTGTCCCTGTGAATCAACCAATGCTCCGCCACTGTTTCCGGGGTTGATCGCCGCATCGGTCTGGATCAATTTCATCGTTGTCGTCTTGTCACTGCTGTTACTCTGACTTTGTTTGCTGTTCTGGCTGCCGGACTGCTGCCCCCGTCCACCAAATGGGTCTGCCTGCTGCTGTTCCTGCTGGCTGCTTGAACTTTCCGTCGCAATTTCACGGTCTTTCGCACTTACATAACCAACCGTCACACTGGTGCCGTAGCCGAGTGCATTTCCAATGGCAATGGCCTGTTCACCGACTTTGATCTTTGTGCTGTCTCCGATATCTGCTACTTTGATGGCTGACAATGTGGAATCTTTCAGATCACTTTTGTTTACTTTCACAACTGCCAGATCGGAAGTCGAATCCGTTCCTACCACTTTGGCAGATGCCGTGGCTTCATCGGAAAATGTGATCTGTACTTCTGTACTTCCTTCTACCACATGGTTATTTGTCGCGATATAGATCGCCTGATCGTCTTCTTTTATAATAATTCCCGAGCCGCTTCCTGACTGTTCATTCTGATACGTTCTTCCAAAGAAATCCTGTGTCTCCGATACCACTTTCACATCAATGGCTACGATGGAAGGAAGAACATAATCTGCCACATCCGAAACACCTGCAAGTTTACTGTCGGATGTCGTGGCAGAAGTCTGTGTAATGCCGCTCGTACTGTCGTCAGACTGCTTTACTGCCGTCGTCGTTTTACTGCTTTGTGTCTGTGTGACACTCGAACCGGTTACCCGGTTCAATGCATATTCCGTACCGGTAAATACCGAACCACTAAGTACTCCAAATGTCACTGCGCCTGCTACTAATTTTATCATCTTTTTCATCGTCGTTACCTCCGTTTCATTCTTGTATTTCCTGTTTACAAGAACAACTATACAAAATGAATGTGGGCACTTTTTGTTTGTTTGTTGAAAAAGATGTGTGTAATTTATGTTTGTTTTGTGAACTAAAAGGTTCCTAATATGCGCAGACTCGCCGATTCTTCTTTGACTCCGCGGAGTGCGTTCTGCACAGCCGGTTCATCCAGATTGCCTTCTATATCCACAAAAAACCGATATTCCCAATTTTTTCCTTCAATCGGACGCGACTCCAATTGAAGCATATTCAATCCGTTAAATAAGAAATGTGACAAGATCCGGTAAAGCGCACCGCACTCATGCGGCACCTCGATACAAAGCGCGATCTTATGGCTGTCCGGAAGGTAGATCGGCTCTTTTCCGATCACGATAAATCTCGTACAGTTATTCTTCTCCTGCTGGATGCTCTCCTGCAGTACTTCCAGTCCGTATTCCTTTGCGGCTCTCTTTGCCGCGATCGCCGCCTGCGTCTTATCGCCATCCTCTGCTACTTTTTTCGCAGCCGCGGCGGTATTGGAAAATTCCACCTGAACCATCTGCGGATGTTCTTTCA
>DJNB01000253.1 GCA_002435545.1 Lachnoclostridium sp. UBA6475 | reverse complement strand
TACTTGATTTTTGCCGTATTTTCCTGTAATTCGAGTTCTTTTCTGGTAACGGAGATGTCGGCTGCCTTTTTCTCGGCTTTTGCGACTTCTTCCTGTAACTTTGTAATCTTATCACGGGATTTTGCCATCGTCTGTTTCAGTTTGTCGATGGCTTCTTCCAGTTTTTCCATCTCACGGCGGCGGCCAAGTAATTTACTATTGTTCTTATAAGCACCACCGGACATAGAACCTCCCGGACTGAGGAGTTCTCCTTCGAGTGTTACGATGCGGAGAGAATGTTTGTATTTTCTTCCGAGTGCCATTGCGTGGTCGATCGTGTCAGCCAATACAAAGCGGCCAAGCAGATATTCGATGAGTCCCTCAAATTTTGTCTCTTTTTCTACCAGTTCCGATACTCTGCCGATCACACCGGGTTCTGAAAGAACTTCCTCTTTGATCCGGCCACCGGAAGCGGATACCGTAGTCAGCGGTAAAAAGGTGGCACGGCCAAACCGGTTCTTTTTCAAAAACCGGATCATGTCTTTGGCAGTGGATTCATCCTCGGTTACAATATTCTGAATGTTTCCTCCAAGTGCGGTTTCTACAGCTGTCTCATACTTTTTGTCCACTTGAATGATATCTGCGACAACACCGACAATGCCGGTATTTTTTTCTTTTTGCTCCATGACGCGGCGGATGCTCTGTCCATAACCGTCGTAACGTTCGGCGATGTTTTTCAATGTCGCAAGTTCCGAATTTTTCATATGAAACTCTTTTTGCTGTTCCTGTATCTGAAGTTCGATCCCCTTGATAAATTCGCGGGTTTCAAACGACTTCTTCTGATATTCTTTTTGTTTGATATATTCGGCATCTAATTTTTCACGGATCTCTTCCAATGCCTTTTCTTCTTTCTGCATCTCCTCAATGGCAGAGGAAACCTGGCTTTTGTTGGATAAAATACGCTGATTTAACTCGGCTTTCCGGATCGAGTTTTGTTCCATCATCGACTGTACTTTTTCCTGTTCACGCCCGATTTCGGATTTCATCTCCATATTGGACATCAGAATCTCATTCTGGGAAGAAATGGTCTGATTCATCTGCTCGATCGCAGCATTCAGAGAACGGATCTCTTCCTGTTTTTCTGCTTCCTGCTCTTCCATCGTGGAAAGGGTAGTAAGCCATTCTTTCTGATTTTCTTCGTACTCTCTTTTTTCTTTTCTGGCTTCTTCGATTTCTGCGGATACAGCCGCCATACGCTCTTCGTGAAATTCTTTTCCCTGTGATAAGGCAGCAATCTTTTCCCTGGTTACACGGATCTCACTTTCCAGGTTTGCCAGATTTACATTGTCACGGTTCTTTTTTTCTTTCTTAAATTCGATGTTTTCATCAAATTCATGGATTTGGTTTTCAACGGTTTCGTACTCTTCTTTGGTGCTTTCCTGTTTTTGTTTCAGAGTCTCCAGTTCTTTTTCCGCGTTGGAGATGTAATTTCCAGTTTCTGACAATTCCTCTTTAAAACTATCATAGTCCTGAATAAACAAAGAAATCTCATATTTTTTCAGTTCCTCTTTTAAACGCAGGTATTCGCGCGCTTTTTCGGACTGCTTTTCCAATGGGCCGACCTGTTTTTCCAATTCCGTCAAAATGTCGTTGACACGAACCAGATTCTGGCGTTCCACTTCCAGATTTTTTTCTGCGGCCGCTTTCCGCTTTTTGTATTTTACGATTCCGGCTGCTTCATCGAACAATTCACGGCGTTCTTCCGGTTTACCGCTGAGGATCTTATCAATCTGTCCCTGTCCGATGATGGAATAGCCTTCTTTTCCGATACCGGTATCAAAAAATAATTCCTGAATATCCTTTAAGCGGCAGGCTGCTCCGTTGATCAGGTATTCGCTTTCCCCGGAACGATAGACACGGCGTGCCACCTTGACTTCCTCATACGGAACGTTCAGCTTGTGGTCTTCATTGGAAATCGTCAGGGCAACATAGGCGTAGCTTTGCGGTTTGCGAAGTTCTGTTCCGGCAAAAATGACATCCTGCATGCTGGCACCACGAAGCTGTTTGGCACTCTGCTCGCCGAGAACCCAGCGGACGGCATCGGCTACGTTGCTTTTACCACTTCCGTTTGGGCCGACGATTCCGGTGATCCCATTATGAAATTCAAATACTAATTTATTGGCAAAGGATTTAAATCCATGCACTTCAATACTTTTTAAGTACATTCCGTTATACCATTCCTTATTTATTTCTTAATGCTAAGATTGCCTGATAGGCAGCTTCCTGCTCTGCCAGTTTTTTACTGCGTCCGGTGCCGACACCGAGCCGGCGGTCGCCCAGGCAACAGGCGATCACAAATTCTTTGCAGTGATCCGGCCCCTTTTCTTCCAGCAAATGATAGCACAGCGTATTGGCACCATGACTTTGTACCATTTCCTGTAAAATAGTCTTGCTGTCATAAAAGAGCGTTTTATGTTCAATATCGGAAAGAACATATTGGTGAATAAACCGCGAAGCCTCTTCTATCCCGGCGTCCAGATAAATGGCTCCGATCACAGCTTCAAACGCATCGGACAAAATGGAATCGCGTCCGGCTCCGCCTGTCGCAGCTTCCCCTTTTCCTAAAAACAGATAGGAACCAAGGTCGATTTCTCTGGCACTTTGTGCCAGACTTCTCTCGCACACAAGGCTGGCGCGGAATTTGCTCATTTTTCCTTCCATCGCTGTTGCTTGTTCATGAAAGATGAAATCACTGCTCACAAGTTCCAATACGGCATCGCCTAAAAATTCGAGACGTTCGTTATTTTTCTCATAGGGAAGATGCTTTTCATTGGCATAGGAACTGTGGGTCAATGCGTTTTGCAGCAACGTTTTCTCCTGAAACCGGTAACCGATTTTTTCTTCAAATTTTGAAAGATCTTTTTTTGTCATTTTAATCACATATACTTTCTTTAATTTTTTCGTTAATTCTCTGCTTTTTAAAGGAGATACACTGCTTTAATGCAATTTCAATTTCCTTGCTGCTGGAATTTCCATGTGCTTTTACGACAAGTCCTTTTAAGCCAAGCAAAGGAGCACCGCCCTGGCTGCTTGTGTCAAACTGGTTTTTCAATCCTTTTAACGCCGGTTTTACGAGAAGAGCGCCCAGTTTTGTCCGGGTGCTGGACATCAGTCCCTCTTTCAAACTTCCAAATAATGTCAATGCCAATCCTTCAAAGAATTTTAAAACGACGTTTCCGACAAATGCCTCGCAGACGATGACATCTGCCGCACCGCTTACCAGTTCACGCGCTTCCACGCTGCCGATGTAATTGATATTTTTACACTCTTTCATCAATGGTTTGGTATCTTTTACAAGCTGGTTTCCTTTTTCCTCTTCCGTTCCAATATTTAACAGTGCTACGGTTGGATTTTTTTTGCCCATAACATTCTCATAATAAATGGATCCCATCTGTGCAAACTGAACCAGATGTTCCGGCCGGGCATCTACATTGGCACCGCAGTCGATCAAAAGGGAAAATCCTTTTGTGGTAGGAATAAACGGAGCCAGTGGAGGACGCTTGATCCCTTTCAGACGACCAACGACAAGCTGACCGCCTACCAGTACCGCACCGGTGCTTCCGGCAGAAACGAGTGCGTCGGCCTTGCCTTCGCGTACCAGTCTCATGGCAACAACTAAAGAAGAATCCTTTTTATCTTTGATCGCAACGGTTGGAACATCTCCCATATCAATAATCTCGGAGGCATGTACGACTTCAATATCCTCTTTGGCATATTCGTATTTTTCAAGTTCCTTCGCAATCATGTCCTGTTTTCCTACCAGGATAACACGGATCTCATCACTTGAATTAACCGCTTCTACAGCGCCTTTTACGGTCTGCTCCGGTGCGTAATCTCCGCCCATCGCATCCAATGCAATAACAACTTTTTCCATTTGAATTCTCCTTTAACTGTCTTTATTCGGATAGAAAGCCACCCTAAAAACAAGGGTGGCTTCTATCATCCATCAAATTTTTTTATAAAAAAATGATTGAAAGGTTTCCAAACCATAAACATCCGAACCTATAATCTGCTCGGTACTTCCTACAAAAAGCACACCATCTTTTTTTAATGATTGCGAAATGCCTTTGTATATTCGATCTTTTGCCTCTTCGGTAAAATAAATCAGAACGTTTCTGCACACAACCAAATCAAGGTTTCCGGGATACGTATCTTTTAACAGATTATGTTCTTGAAAGGTAATACACCGTTTCAAGGAATCAGACACCTGATAATATCCGGAGTCCATCTTTTCAAAAAATTTTTTCTGATACTTTTCCGGAAGGGATTTTAAACTCTTTTCATGGTAACATCCCTGTCTGGCCTTGTCTAAAACTTCTTTGTCCATATCCGTAGCGATGATCTCAATGCGTTCTAACGGATAGAACTCGCTGAGAACCATTGCCAGAGAATACGGTTCATCTCCCGTAGAGCAAGCGGCACTCCACACACGGATCGTTTTTCCGGAGTGTTTCATAATGTGCGGAATGACAATGCTTTCCAATGTTTTCCATTGAGCCGGATTACGATAAAACTCAGACACATTTATTGTAAGATATGTAATAAATGTATTATACACCTCACGGTCTTTTTTTAACAACAGAAAAAATTCCGCTAAGTTTTTACACCGATGTCTTCCCATAAAACTGAGAATACGGCGTTTCATCTGAGTTTCCTTGTAAGAGTTTAAGTCAAGTCCGGATAATAGCAAAAAATCTTTTTTAAATCCTTCATACTCGTCTAACATACCTGTTCAAAACCTCAGTCGAATTTATTATTCTGCTTCTTCTTCAGCAGCGTCCTCGTTCTGTTTTTCAATCTCAAGAGCTTTGATGCTCAGGCTGATTTTCTTTGCTTCTTCATTGAAGTCCACGATCTTTGCTGTAACTTCCTGTCCAACGCTTAATACGTCAGAAGGTTTTTCTACGTGCTCAATGGAGATCTGGGATACATGAAGAAGAGCGTCAATTCCCTCTTCCAATTCAACAAATGCACCAAAATCTGTCATACGGGCAACTTTTCCTGTTACAACCTGACCTTTTTCGTATTTCTCAGATGCGTTTTTCCAAGGATTGTTGGAATCCAATTTCATAGTCAAAGCAATCTTTGTACCGGAAATGTCTTTGATCATAACTTCTACTTTATCGCCAACTTTGAATAATTTCTTAGGATCGTCTACACGTCCCCAGCTCATTTCTGAGATGTGGAGAAGACCATCTGCTCCACCAAGATCGATAAATGCACCAAAATCAGTAAGATTTTTCACAGTACCTTCTACCATCATACCAACTTCGATACGTGCAAGAAGTGCTTCCTGTGCTTCTTTCTTCTGTGCAACGATGAGCTGTTTGCGGTCACCGATAATTCTTCTCTTGCGAGGATTTACTTCGGTAAGAACAAACTCAATCTCCTGTCCTTCGTATTTGGAAAGATCTTTTTCGTATACGTCGGATACCAGACTGGCAGGGATAAATACACGGCCTTCTCCGTAAGAAACGCTCAAGCCGCCTTTCAATGCTGCTGTAACTGTTCCTTTCAGAACTTCACCGCTTTCCATCGCTTCTTCGAACACTTTGTTCATCTTATCCTGCTGCAATCTCTTGTAAGTAAGAAGAACCTGACCTTCTCCGTCGTTTACTTTAAGAACCTTTACAGTGAGCTTATCATCAACTTTAACTTCTTTTGTCAAATCAACATCTGGATTATTGCTGTATTCGCTTTTTGTCAAGATACCATCTGCTTTATATCTGATATTCAAGATAATTTCATTCTCATTAACGCTGATAACTGTCCCTTCTACAATCGCATTGTTATGGATTGTTACTGATGATTCCTCTTTTAATAATTCCTCAAAACTTCTTTCTTCTGACATGCCTCTAGAACCTCCTGAATAATGTTTTTTGGGGTGGATGCCCCTGCAGTAATACCTAGGCTTGACGAAAATTGAATCTGCTCCAGATTCAAATCTTCTAATGTCTGTATAAAATAAGTGTTTTCACACTGATTTTTACTGATTTCAAATAACTTTCTGGAATTTGAACTGTTTTTCCCGCCTATAACAATCATCGCATCCGAAACGGCCGCTAACTCCTCAGCTTCTTTTTGTCTCTCAGCGGTGGCATTGCATATAGTATTCACAGCAATTATATCATAACCTTTTTTTGAAAGAATTTCAACTAAATCTTTAAATTTTTTGTAATTAAATGTCGTTTGGGCGACAATACACACTTTTTTTGTCGCATCCTCTAAGGTAAAATTCAGCGCTTCTTCCTCGGTTTCAAGGGCTTTTCCGTGCCCTTCGCACCATCCGAGGATACCCTGCACCTCAGGATGGGCTTTGCTGCCTATAATGACAATATCATACCCTTTTTCTGCATATTTTTCAACTGTTGTATGAATTTTTTTTACAAAAGGGCAGGTACAGTCTACAATATTGGCACTTACATTTTCCAGTTTTGTGTAAATTTCTTTGGATATTCCGTGGGAACGAATGATAACGGTGGCATCCTCAAGAGGATGTTTTCCGGAAAAAAGTTCTTCTTCACTCAGGGCAAGAACTCCTTTCTGTGTGAGATCCGCAACGACTTCTTCGTTGTGAATGATAGGTCCCAGGGTGTAAACCGATTTTCCTTTGGCTGCCTCGGTATACGCCATATCGACGGCGCGCTTGACTCCGAAGCAGAATCCGGCTGTTTTGGCAAGTGATACGTTCATAATCTCTCCCATTTTTTATTTTTTCAGAGTAACGATTTCGTTAGTCTGCTTTTTTTACGATGTCGATCAGACAATTTACAACTTCCTCGATGGACATATCGGAAGAATCGACAAGTATGGCATCGTCTGCCTGACGAAGCGGTGAGATCTCACGATTCATGTCCTGTTCATCACGAAGAATGATGTCTTTTTCAATCTGATCCAGATCACAGGTTTCCCCTTTTTCCTGTAATTCCTTGTAACGGCGCTCGGCGCGTACTCTGGAACCGGCAGTCAGATAGATCTTAACCTCGGCATTCGGAAGAACAACGGTTCCGATATCTCTTCCATCCATAATGACATCATTTTCAGAAGCAATTTTTTGCTGCAGGGAAACCAGTTTTTTACGGACTTTTCCATATTTTGCCACTGTAGAGGCGGTCTTTCCAACCTCTTCCCTGCGGATTTCTTTGGAAACATTGGTTCCGTTAAGAAAAATCTGCTGCTCTCCGTTTTCATGGGATAATGTGATCTCGATATCATCAAGTCTGGCAACGACTGCTTCTTCGTCTGCCGGAGAAATCCCGTTGTTTAACACATAGAGAGCGATGGTGCGGTACATTGCACCGGTGTCTAAATACACAAATGATAATTTTTTTGCCACTAATTTGGCGATAGAACTTTTCCCTGCACCTGCCGGGCCGTCGAGTGCGATATTCATAACTCCGTTATTCCTTTCTTTCTTGTGATCGTTCAGCTGCCATCCTGCCGGCAAGATAACCGGTGGACCAGGCAATCTGTAAATTGTAACCGCCTGTCATCGCGTCCACATCGATCATTTCACCGGCAAAAAACAGATGATTGATTTTTTTGCTTTCCATCGTAGAAGGATCGATGTCTTTTACGGACACGCCGCCGGAAGTGATGATCGCTTCTTTCCAGTCACGAAGGGAGCGGATCGTAAAGCGCATCGCTTTGATCTCCGACACGAGACGGTGTCTTTCGGTTTTTGTAATTTGATTTACTGCCGCCGCACCATCTAAAGAGGTACGTTTCAATATAACAGGGATCATGCTTTTTGGAAGCAGTTTCCCAAGACAGTTTTTCAATGAAGTATTCGGACTTTCTTCAAAGTCCCTGACCAGACGTTTATCCAGTTTTTCCACAGACAACGCAGGCTTACAATCCAGTATAGCATAAATCTCGTCATTTTCCAACCTTTTTCCTACTTCATGAGAGGCAGAAAGAACAATCGGACCGGTTATCCCAAAATGGGTAAACATCATTTCCCCAAAATCACGGTAGATTTCCTGCTTTTTTCCCTTCTCTTTTTCTGCATAAAAAGCCATTTCCACGTTTTTCATCGAAAGTCCCTGCATCTGCATGGCATCCGTTTCTTTTACATTCATGGGAACCAGTGAGGGACGACAGGAAACGATGCGGTGGCCGGATTTTTTTGCAAACCGGATCCCATCGCCGGTAGAACCGGTAGAAGGATACGAAAGTCCTCCGGTTGCCAGGATGATACAGCCGGCATGCAGGAGCGCATCGGGTGTCCGGACAGCACAAGCCGTTTCATGATCGTATAAAATCTGCTGGCAGGGGGTATTCAGGTAAATGTCAACGCCGCTCCGCTTACACTCTTTTCCCAGGCATTGTATGACATCGGAAGATTTATCAGAGACAGGAAATACGCGGTTTCCTCGTTCTACTTTTGTAGAAAGCCCCCACTCCTGAAACAATTCTATCGTTTGAAAATTCGTCAATGTATAAAGACTGCTGTACATGAATTTGGCATTGGTATTGACGGCAGAAAAGAACTCTTCCGTCTCACAGGCATTGGTGAGATTGCAGCGTCCTTTTCCGGTAATATATATTTTTTTTCCTAGTTTTTCGTTTTTTTCGATCAAAGCCACCTGTGCGCCTTCTTTGGCTGCGGAGATGGCAGCCATCATACCGGCGGCACCGCCGCCGACTACGATCACATCATATTTTTTCAATATTTCGTTCCTGCTTTCCGTTTATTTGGAGCGATAAACTTCGTTTTCGTCGAATTCATAGTTGGCGGAATGATACGCTCCCGTGTCACAGCGGAAGATCACATCATCCACATAAGAAAGATTGTCCAAAAGGCTGTTTGCCAGACAGTCCAAAACAAGGGTTTCGTATTTTTTTGAACAATTTTTTACCGGCGCATACTGGGAGTCCAAAGTTACAAAGAGCTGTCTTCGTTCTACCGTAAGTTCGGTTACTTTTATCGTATCTTCCAGATTATTTATCACCTCATCGGTAATAAATGCCGGCGTTACTTCATTATCGTATAAAGGGACGGAAATCGGCATAAGTTCTTCGTTGACCGTATCCACCGTATAGATGGAAATGGTCTTGATATTTCGTTTTTTTGGAGTTGATATCGCAGCAGGGGTCGTATCCTGCACCGAATCAATTTCCTCCTGTGTCAGATCCATATCCGAAGTGTCTTCAAAAGGCAACAGGGAACAGGAGCATAAACTCAACGTCACCAGCAAAATACACGCGAAAGAGAACCAATGTTTCATTGGATTCACTCCTTTAATGCTTTTTTTGCAAGAGTCAATGCTGCTTCCACTGCGGCATTCCGTACTTCGCTCCGGTCTCCTTTAAAAATATGCCGCTCCACAAAGGTGTTTCCCATGCAGTAACAACCGAGATAAACCAGGCCAACCGGTTTTTCGGCAGTTCCTCCATCCGGTCCGGCGATTCCCGTAGCACTGAGTGCCACCTCTGCATTCGCCGCTTTTGCTGCGCCTTCTGCCATCTGTCTGGCAGTTTCTTCGCTGACGGCACCTACCGTATCCAATGTCTCTTCTTTTACGCCAAGAAGGGATTTTTTTGCTTCATTGGAATAAGTTACAAATGCCTGGTGAAATACACCGGAAGCTCCGCTGGCGTTTACGATACGCCCGGAGATCAAGCCTCCTGTACATGACTCTGCTGTTGTTATCGTAGCATTTCTTTTTGTCAATTCTTTGACAAGCCATTGTTCCAGTGTTTCCATTGAAATCGCCATCCTTTACAGCGTATCCGTATCACTCAATACGGCACGGTTTTTATAAATATAATCTAACAAAGAAATGATAGTCAGGGCAACGGCAGCCCAGATCAATATCCATTCTACAATTTCGATGCCGGAAAAGGAAAAATCAAGGATAAGAACGATGGACATGATCATCTGTACCACGGTTTTTACTTTTCCCCAATAATTGGCAGCAATGACAATCCCTTTTTCTGCCGCGATCAGCCGGAATCCGCTGATGATAAATTCGCGGGCAATGATGACAATGACTGCCCAGGCAGGCATCACGCATTCGGGATCAGCTGCAAAACAGATCAGAGCCGAGCAAACAAGCAGTTTATCGGCCAGCGGATCCATAAATTTTCCAAAGGTCGTTGTTTCGTTATATTTTCTGGCAAGATATCCGTCCAGAAAGTCGGTAATGCAGGCGAGAATAAATACTACGGCAGCAATATAATCGCCATAGGGAACGGCATCCCATAACATAAATACAATAAAGAATGGAATCAAAATCACACGAATCATAGTTAATTTATTCGGTATGTTATTCATTCATCATCCTCCTCACTACATATTTCACCGATCAGATCATAGCCTTTCGCATCGGTAACCAAAAGTTTTACTATGGTTCCGGATACGATCTCATATGGCACCTGAAAGAAAATACAGCCGTCAATCTCCGGAGTATCCCGGTAGGTTCGGGCAACATATACGTCATCCTGCGGCAGATAGCCGTCTACGATGGCATCGTAAGTTTTTCCTACCAGCGTTTCGTTTTGTGCAAAGATCACTTCCTGCTGTGCTTCCATGATCTCATCTGCCCACCGGCGGCGGATTTCCATGTCAATCTGTTCCGGATAATCTGCAGCTTTGGTGCCTTCTTCTTCCGAATAAGGAAAGACACCGAGACGGTCAAATTTCATCTCCCGCACAAATTCGATGCATTCTTCATGCTGTTCGCCGGTTTCTCCCGGAAAACCGCTGATAAGTGTAGTTCGCAGGGCAATATCCGGAATCTCTCTGCGAAGCATCTTGATCTTTTCCATCAATTCTGCCTTTGTTGTGCGGCGTCCCATGCGTTTCAGGACATCGTCGTTACAGTGCTGGATCGGAAGATCCAGATAGTGGCACACTTTCGGATTGTTACGAAGTTCCTGTGCCAGTTCTAATGTAATCTCTTCCGGGTAACAGTATAAGACGCGGATCCATGCAATATCACGGATTTCGGATAAACGGTGAAGCAGTTCCGGAAGTTTTTTCTCATGGTAGAGATCTACACCATATAATGTAGTTTCCTGTGCCACCAGGATCAATTCCCGGATTCCTTTTTCCGCAAGTTTTTCGGCTTCTTCAATCAAATCTTCCATCGGTACACTTCGATAATGTCCTCTCATGGAAGGAATAATACAATACGTACAGTTTTTATTGCAGCCTTCGCTGATCTTTAAATATCCTACGTGCGACATACCGGAAGTAACACGGTCGGTCAGATGAACCGGAAGATAATCCAGTTCTTTTGTCAGCGACGTATGTTCGCCGCCCAGTGCCTTTTTCACAACGACCGCAATGTCATCGTAGGCAGTCGTTCCGATCACACCGTCAATCTCCGGCATTTCTTCAAGGATCGTATCCTGATAACGTTCCGCAAGACAGCCGGAGGCAATCAGCACTTTACAGTTTCCTGTTTTTTTGTATTCCGCAAGTTCTAACAGAGTTTCAATACTCTCCTGCTTGGCATCGTGGATAAAAGCACACGTATTGACGACGATGATTTCTGCCTGTTCCGGCTCATCGATCAATTCATAACCTTCTTTGGCAAGAAGTGCCAGCATTTTTTCACTGTCAACCAGATTTTTGTCACAACCTAAAGAGACAAAATAAATGTGCATCATTCCTGTAATCCTTTCGCTTCTACGCAGTTATTCATAAGCATGGCGATCGTCATCGGTCCGACACCGCCCGGTACCGGAGTAATGGCATGGGTGATCGGAGCCACGTCGTCATAATTCACATCTCCGCAAAGTTTGCCATCTGCGCCGCGGTGGATTCCGACATCAATAACGACTGCGCCTTCTTTGACGTATTCTTTGGTGATAAATTTTGGTTTTCCGATCGCAACGATTAAAATGTCTGCCCGTTTTGTCACTTCTTTCAGATCTTTGGTATGGGAATGGCAGACCGTAACGGTTGCATTTTCACGAAGCATCAAAAGTGCCATCGGTTTTCCGACAATATTGCTTC
>DJNB01000201.1:11770-11985 GCA_002435545.1 Lachnoclostridium sp. UBA6475 | reverse complement strand
GCGAGCATGTCATTACAGCTTCCGTACAGAAGGGCAAATTCATCACGGCGGTTCGTACGGAATTCGACGGTAAGATCCCCTTTGGAAACCTTTGCCAGTTCCTTAATGGAAAGATTGATGGATTTACTAAATCCCTTGGAAATCAGCGTTCCAACGATCATGGCAATAATGCAGGAAATGATGACCATGACAAATGTAAGAACACGAATGCTGTT
>DJNB01000201.1:0-11719 GCA_002435545.1 Lachnoclostridium sp. UBA6475 | reverse complement strand
CTACGATAACAGACTGTGGTACCATACTGCAGAGCATAATACCCGAGTTTCCGATTTTTTCATAGGTAAACAGATACGATCTGCCATGGAACCGGACATAATCTTTTCCAAAGGTATCTTTGCTTTTTAAAGCTTCTTTATAAAAATCCTGGTCTTTGTAAATGGTCTCTTTTACAATGTTATTTTTGGAAGAGGTTTTATCGGATTCTTCTGCTGTGAGCGCCTTTCCATCTAAAACAATTTCCTGGTTATCCGGTGTCACGATGCCAACATAGCTTCCTTCACCAAGATTAAAGTTGGCCAGGATATTAAGGATTGCATCTTTTTTGATATCCACGATCATAACAGCCTCTGTTGTTGTAGTTACATCATGCGCTAAACGAAGTGCATAATTTGAGGAATCCGCTAACAAAAGTTTGTCCAGTTCAGGCATGGAACCTGAACCTACCCAGTAATATTTGGTAGCATCCATGCTTACCTTCTTTCCAAGATCGGTATCTAAAAAAGCGGAATAAATTTCTTCACCTTTTGGATATAAATTAATTTTGTTTTCAATTTCCTCTTTTGATTTATCTTCCTGCCCACGCAGTTTGGTTTGCGTACTGAAGGTGTTAAAACCGCTTTTTACGATATAAATATTCCCAATAAACTGATTGGCAGCTACTTTATTGCCAATGGTCTGATTAAAGGAATAGTATGTATTTTTCTTCCCTTCCTGCGCTTCTGTAATGACATCACTTGCATCTTGAAAATCATTTTTGGCAGTAATATATTCACTATAGATTTTATAATATTCAAGTGTGCCGGGGGTAAGAGAATCCAGTTTTGATTTCAGGGTATCGGATTTCTTTTTTAAGTCATCCCGTGTTTTCTGCTGCGTCTCATTTGTAGTATATTCTCCCGAGTAATAAACCCTGAGTTCCCCATCGGACAAAACCGTATTCATATCTGTTTCAATATTGGAAAATGCAAAGGTGAAGTATTCGTTTGCCATATTCATGGTCTGAGAAACAGCGGATTCATAGTTGCTGTTCAAGGCCCGTGAAGAGCGTGAATAGGAAACAATCCCCAATATGACGATCAGCATAACCGGAATCAGATAACAGCCGATTAATTTTGTCTGAATACAAAATTGAGGAAGCACTTTTACATTTCCGTTCAGAAGCGGGGCATCTTTCACTGATTTTTTCGGCAGAAGTGTAGGGATAATGCGGATTGATTTTACAATCTGGCGTCCAAGCCATTTCATCTTATTCCGTACAAATCCAATCGGCTTTGAAATCGGTTTCGAAGATTTTGTTGTATGCGCTTTTTGACGTGCCGTCCGTGGAGGCTTGATCTTTGACGCTTTTGCTGCCTTTTTGGGCTTTTTCATTCGTGCTGGTTTTACCTTCTCTGCTTTTGGCTTTTTTTCTTTAGGAGTGCGAATTGGTTTTTCTTTTTTCTTCATATTTAATAACTTTTTCATGAGAATCCTCCGTTCTTGGTGTTGTGATTAAATATATAAAGTCAATTCTCTGCCTTTGTTTTCATATTTACGATAAGTTACACCGGCAGATTTCATCATTTTTTTTGCTGCGATCACACTGGCGGTATCTGCATACTTATCTTCCGCGTAAATGATTTCGTTGATACCAGACTGGATCAATGCTTTTGTACATTCGTTGCAGGGAAACAGTGTGGTATAAATACGGGCACCCTGCAGGCGAAAACCAGAGTAATTTAGTAATGCGTTCAATTCGGCATGACAGACATAAAGATATTTTGTGTCCAGGTCATCGCCGGAACGATCCCAGGGATATTCGTCATCGGAGCAGCCACGCGGCATGCCATTATAACCGACCGATAAAATGCGGTTGTCCGGAGCGACGATACAGGCACCAACACGAGTATGCGGATCTTTGCTGCGCGAAGCAGACAAAGTGGCAATGCCCATAAAATACTGATCCCATGAGAGATAATCTGTATTTTTCATAGTAATCTCCATTCTCGTATAAATACAATCTATATACATAGAATCATACCATTTTTTTGAAAGTTTGTAAACCTTTTTTACGGCTTTTTCATGCACTTGTATAAGGATACCGTAGTTCGTTTTTGAGGATATCAAAAAAGGAAATGTCGGAAGACATTCCCTTTTTTCTATGACGGGTAGAATTGTAGTAGCAGTACGACTGCCTTCTACATACTTATACTTAAGTCAAATTATGAAAGTTTGTTTACAGCAAGTGTCAAGCGGGACACTTTTCTTGCTGCATTGTTCTTGTGATAAATACCTTTTTTGGCAGCTTTATCAATTTCGGAAGCGGCAGCTTTCAATGCATCTGTTGCTGCAGCCTTGTCGTTTGCTTCGATTGCAACCTCAACTTTTTTAATCGCAGTCTTAACTTTAGAACGGATTGATTTGTTTCTGTCAGCTCTTTTCTGAGAAACAAGAATTCTTTTCTTTGCAGACTTAATATTTGCCAATTCTAGCACCTCCATTGTTATATTTCATTTATTTTACGATGTTTTGCTAAACGGACACGGACATTAACATAAACATACTCATTTATGATAGTACAAAAAGTGGCAGATGTCAATGCATAATTAAAAAAAATTGGGGAATAATGGNNTCACTTATAATAGTACAAAAAGAGAAGGTTGTCAATACATAAATAGAAAAAAATGGGGAATAATGGAGAAAGAATGACGGATAGGAGTGATGGCAGGATGACAGAGAGAAAGACAGATCTGGCGATGGAAGTCAGAGAGAGTTTCCCGCGGGATAATGTGGAAATCAAAGGAGTTGTGCTGGAAAAGAGAAAAGATGAAAAAAGTGGAGCTAAGGTGACTGTAGTCGAGATTAAGGATGATAAGGCAAGTAAAGCAATGAAAAAGCCGAAAGGAACGTATATTACGATCGAATCTGAAAGATTTTTGAAAGAGGATGAGGACAATGAGGAATTATTATTGTGCATTTGCCGGGAACTGGAACGGATGGTGGCTGGACTGCGGAAAAAAAGAGTGTTGATCGCAGGTCTTGGAAACCGCCATGTAACCAGCGACTCTCTGGGGCCACGTATGGTGGAAGAAATTTTTGTTACGAGACATTTTCAAAATGAATTTGGGGAAGGTTTTATGAAAAAAAATCAATACGGAAATGTCAGCGCCATTGCACCGGGAGTAATGGGACAGACAGGCATGGAGGCAGGCGAGGTGCTGAAAGGGATTGTGGAGAAGACACAGCCGGAACTGGTGATTGTGGTGGATGCGCTTGCGGCCAGAAGCCTGGCACGAGTATGTACCACGGTACAGCTTACGGATACCGGCATTAGTCCCGGGTCCGGCATCGGAAATGTAAGGAAAGCGTTATCCAAGGAATCTCTTGGGGTGCCGGTAGTAGCAGTAGGGATTCCGACGGTGGTGGATGCCCGTACGATCATCAGTGATCATCTGGAGCAGGTTTTGACAAAACAGGGATACCGGGAGTGGGAACGCGAACAGTTTATCCGGGAAGTTCTTCAGGAAGAAACAAAAAATTTGTTTGTGACACCGAAAAATGTGGACGAATCGGTGAGTATACTGGCGAAAGGACTGGCAAAAGTGATGAATTACTGTCTTCAAAAAAAGTGTCAGGAATATTTCGAAGAAAATACGGATACATTGTAAAGAGTGCACAAAAAGGGGGGGCAAAGATGGGGAAACGTGGAAAACGGCGGCTTGCCGTGGGAGTGATTCTGGTGGTTTTGATCCTTAGCGGATTTGTAAAAAAAGAGCTAAAAGAACAGGTAAAGAAAAGCACAGGAGAACTTTTTTGTGGTTTTCTTATGAGACAAGTGGATAAGATCTGGTCTGCTGAGATACTTTCTCTGCCGCCTTTGGGTAAAAAAAATCAAGTAGCAAAGGTGGAATATGATCCGGCAAAACTACAGCAGGAAAATGAAAGTATGCTGCAGGAGGAAAACGGGAGTTATGAAACGCAGGGACTTCAGGAGGACACCGTAGTGCAGAGCGAAAAGGCTGCTGTAGTGCCTGCTGCCGAAACAATGAAAAATACAGGCAGTGAGGCATATGTTAAAAAATTATGGGAGACGAAGGATGTAAATTATCTTTGGGATCACTTTTACATCGTAGATTCAACGACTTCTGTCCGGAAAAAACTCTTTCCGGTAGAACACCTATTAAAAAGGAACATGTGTCTAAAACCAAAGAAGGGGAAAAAACAGATTTTGATATATCATACGCATGGAGCTTCCGAGGCATTTGTGGACAGCCGTTCCGGAAAGACAGAAGACGGGGTGATTGGAGTGGGGGAAGTATTGAAAAAAGAATTGGAAAAAAATGGATATGAAACCATCCATGATACGACCAAATATGACTGGATGGATGGTCGGATTGATAGAAGCAAGGCGTATAATGTGTCACTGGAAGGAGTGCAGCGGCAGTTGGAACAGAACCCGGATATCCAGGTGCTCATTGACTTACATAGGGATTCTGTCGGGAAAAATAAGCATACATATACGACAATCAATGGGAAGCGTTCGGCAATCGTTATGTTTTTCAATGGAATGAGTCGAAATCGCGAGGGCGAGATCGATTATTTGTCAAATCCGAACCGTGAGGCAAATCTGGCATTTAGTCTGCAGTTAAAATGTCATGCTATGGAACTTTTTGAAGGATTTACCAAACCGATTTATCTAAAAGGGTATCGTTATAATCTTCATTTAAAAGAGCGTTCGCTCTTAATTGAGTTAGGCAATGAAAATAATACAGTAGAGGAAGCGAAAAATGCAGCGGCACCTTTGGCAAAAGTAATCGCGGATGTGTTAAAGGGAGAAGTGAAGCATACTTTACAGGGATAGATTCGGAAAGCGGACAAATAATCCGTTTTCCGCACTTTATTTTTGAAGAAAAGTACGATAAAATAAAGATACACAGTTGATGAGCGGAATAAAAGTGTAGGAGAGATGAATATGGATTTGTTTGATAATGAACAAGTAGGAAAAAGATTACGTCACCTTCGATGCATCATGGATATTTCGGCTTCTGATATGGCAGATTCGCTGGGGGTGACTACCGGACATTTTCGCAAATGGGAAAGAGGTGATCATGCAATTAGTCTGGTGGGACTTAATATGCTTCACAGACAATATGGAATGGATCTGAACTATTTGATAACCGGAAAGGTGCGGGAACAGGACCTCGCCAATGCATTATTTGAAATGACACCGGAAGAGTTGTTTTTTATGATGCGTCAACTTCTTGACAATTGTGAAGAAATTTACAAGGAAAGGAAAAAACATAGTCTGAAAGAGGCAGAGGAGGAAATGTTGTGACACAGAAATTTGTATCCAGAAAAAATGATATGGTATTTTTCCAAAAGTATGGAAGGATTATACCTTTAGACATCCGGGATATCATTTATGTGGAACATCGCAGCAGAACTATATTTTTACATACGAAAAAGGGTGTTTTTTTGATACCTTATATGAGCTTATGTAAAATTCATGAAAGACTGGGAAACGATTTTTTGTTTCAATGTCATAAGTCATATTTGGTAAACAGGATGTATGTAGAACAATTTGTCTGTTCGAAAAATGTTATTATTTTAAAGAATTATTTCGGGAATATTGCTGTTGGAAGGCATTATCGGAAGAATTTTTTGGAAAATATGCATTATATTTGAAAGAAAGTTTCTTTACAAAAAATTATATCCGTTATATAATATGAGATTGCAGAGGTGATAACAGATGAAAGAAATTTATCTGATTCGTCATGGCAGGCAGTCATCAAAGTTATGTAATGTCGATGTAAGTCTGGATGACGCAGGAAGAAGACAGGCGGGTCTTGTGGCAGACAGGCTTATTTCGTATAGTCTGGAAGCCTTATATGCAAGCGAATTAAAACGGGCACAGGAAACGGCTCAGGCAATTTCGAAAGCGACGGGACTTCCTGTCAGAAGCGTGGAATCGTTTCACGAGATTGAATTTGGAAAACTGACCGGTCTATCTAATGAAGAGATTGAGTCACGTTATGGGACGTTTGTCCGTCGGCGTGCCGCGCAGGAAAGTGATCTGGCGTATCCCGGAGGAGAAAATGGACAAGATGTCATTGACCGGATTAAAAATGATTTTAAAAAGATATGTGAAGCCCCCGAAAAGCGGGTGGCGATTGTGACACATGGTGGTGTAATCCGGGCATTGTGTGCCTTTCTTTTACATATGCCGATGAAGCATAAACTGCAATTTGCAATTGACTTGGAAAATACAAGTATTACGGAGATTTTATACGATGAAAAAACCGGAAGATTTTATCTGGAGCGGCTGAATGACTATGAGCATCTGATGGCAGCACCGGAATTGCTTCGGAAATATTGGAAGACATCTTTGATATCCGAAGAACCGAAGATGAGAAAGTGAGGAAAGAGAATTTTATATGGAACAGATGACAGAGAGAAAAGAAAACAAAATGGGGACGATGCCCGTAAAAAAACTATTGATTACGATGTCGCTGCCCATGATGGCATCGATGCTCGTACAGGCACTGTATAATATTGTAGACAGTATTTTTGTATCACGCATCAGTGAAGATGCCTTGACAGCGGTGTCACTTGCTTTTCCCATCCAGACGTTGATGATTGCCGTGGCTGGAGGCACCGGAGTTGGAGTAAACGCTCTATTATCAAGGAGCCTTGGAGAAAAGAAGTTTGAAGAGGCGGACCGGGCAGCCAATATGGGATTTCTGCTTATGCTGATCAGTTACGTGGTATTTGCTATATTTGGAATCTTTGGTTCACGGATGTTTTTTGAATCCCAGGTAGATACTTCCCTGCCGAATGCACAGGAAATTGTAAGTTATGGTACTTCCTATCTACAGATCTGTTTGATCTTTTCTTTTGGTATTATGCTGGAAATGATGTTAGAACGTATTTTACAGGCGACAGGAAAAACATTTTTTACCATGATCACCCAAGGGGTCGGAGCGGTGGTAAATATTATCCTTGACCCAATTTTAATTTTCGGATTGTGCGGAGCACCGCGTCTGGGAATTGCCGGAGCGGCAGCTGCGACGGTAGTGGGACAGATCATTGCGATGAGTCTTGCGGTATTTTTTAATATCACAAAGAATACCGATGTATCGCTGAGTTTTCGAAAAATGAAGCCGCATGGTGCGACGATCGGAATAATCTACCGCGTCGGGATTCCCTCAATTATTATGCAGGCAATCGGATCGGTCATGACCTATGGCATGAATAAGATTCTGGCACCGTTTTCGACAACGGCCGTTGCCGTGTTTGGTGTTTACTTTAAATTAAACAGTTTTATCTTTATGCCGGTATTTGGATTAAACAATGGAATTATTCCAATCATTGCTTACAACTACGGGGCGAGAAAGAAGGAAAGGATTATTCAGACCATTCGCTTTGGTATTGCGATATCGGTGTCGATCATGTTCATCGGAATGTGCATTTTCCTTGCGATACCGGACAAGCTGCTGCTTTTGTTTGATGCCTCTCCGGAAATGTTAAAAATTGGGAAAATGGCATTGCGTATTATTTGTACACATTTTATACTTGCAGGATGCTCTATCATATTGATGTCAACATTCCAGGCATTTGGAGAAGGACTTGCCAGTTTGATGGTATCTGCACTTCGGCAGTTGATTGTTATATTGCCGGCAGCCTTTATCTTGTCACATGTATTTGGGCTGAACGCAATATGGTGGGCATTTCCGATTGCAGAGGTATGCTCATTGACATTTAGTGCAATTTTATTTAAAAGATTGTATCATAAAAAAATTAAATTATTAAATTAGGAGGAACATTATGAAACTTGATAAAATGATTGGAGACCGCTTTAAAGAAAGACCATCGGATTGTGCGATCGAGAGCCATGCGCTGATGGTGCGCGGAGGATATATGAAGAGCGTGGCAAATGGTATTTATTCCCAGTTTCCACCACTGAAAAGAATTACCGCGAAGATTGAAAAAATCATTCGTGAGGAAATGGATGCACTGGATGGACAGGAAGTATTGTTTCCGGTAGCACTTCCGGGAAGTTTATGGGAAGAGTCCGGACGTTTTGAGAGCGTGGGAAGCGAACTTCTCCGCTTTAAAGACCGCAACAATGCCCAGATGGTTTTGGGAATGACTCACGAAGAGGCAGCCGTACATCTCGTGCGTGAGTATGCAAACAGTTATACCAAATATCCATTTATGATCTATCAGGTGCAGACAAAATTCCGTGATGAGGCGCGCCCTCGTGCCGGAATGATCCGTGTCCGTGAATTTACGATGAAAGATGCTTATTCTTTCCATACTTCACAGGAAGACCTGGAGAAATATTATGATCGTATGTATAAAGCCTATCAGCGTATCTTTGCCCGCGCCGGTATTCCGGAGGTGGCTGTGGTAGCTTCGGATTCCGGTATGATGGGCGGAAGTTTGTCGCATGAGTACATGCTTTTGACACCGGTTGGAGAAGATACGATCGTACTTTGTGACGAATGTGATTACCGTGCGAATATGGAAGCGGCAGAGAGCATCATTGAAAATAAAGACCAGAAATTGGAAAAATCAGAACTGAAATCAGTGGACACGCCGGACCAGCATACGATTGAAGAAGTCTGCGATTATCTGCATCTTCCGGTAGAAAACTCTATGAAAGCGGTTGTTTACCAGAAGAATGAAGATGACTCCTACGTGGTATTGTTTATTCGTGGGGATCTGGAAGCCAATGAGACGAAGATTACAAATTATCTCGGTGCAGCAATCCATCCGGCAGTGATCACAGAAGACTGCGGTCTTCATGCAGGCTTTATCGGAGCATACCAGCTTCCGGAAGGAATTACGGTACTTTACGATAATTCACTGAAAGGCATTGAAAATCTCTGCTGCGGCGGAAATGAAGTAGATAAACATTATGTTGGTTTAAATATGGAACGGGATATACCGGATGCAGAATATGGTGATTTTGCCAAAGCGATTGACGGTGGAATATGTCCATGCTGCGGAAAACCAAAATTAAAGATTGCCCGCGGTATTGAAGTTGGAAACATTTTCCAATTAGGAACAAAATATACAAAGACGATGGGAATGGAATATCTCGATCAGGATGGCAAAAAGCACAATCCGATCATGGGATGTTACGGTATCGGAGTAGGCAGATTGGCAGCTTCCGTCTGTGAAGTACGCCGCGATGATTACGGTCCGATCTGGCCGATCACGATCGCTCCTTGGGAAGTACAGCTTTGCTGTATGCGTGCGGACGATGCAGAATGTAAAGAATTTGCAGATAAATTGTATGACGGGTTGCAGAAAGAGCGTCTGGAAGTGCTTTACGATGACCGTAATGTGCGTGCCGGTGCGATGTTCTCGGATGCCGACCTGCTCGGTGTGCCGGTCCGTGTGGTGGTAAGCCCAAGAAATATGAAAAATGGTGTTGTTGAGATTTCCACAAGAGACAAATCCGTACAGGTACAGGTGCCTCTTGAGGAAGCAGTTACAAAAGTGAAAGAATTGGTACAGAAACTGTATGATGAGATCGAAGAAGGGGTAAAACCGTTTCAGGAATAATAAAAAGCAGTGTACCAGGAAAGGCGGAATCTATGAATTTTAGAGAATATATTCAACAAGGATTTGTATTTTTGGATGGAGCGACCGGCTCAAACCTGCAGGAACATGGAATGCAGGCGGGAGAATGCCCGGAACTTTGGATCTTGAATCACCCGGATGTATTTGTGGAATTGCAGAAGCAGTACATTCTGGCAGGAAGTGATGTGCTTTATGCGCCTACATTTACCTGTAACCGGATTAAACTTGCCGAATATGGATTGGAAGACAAACTTCATGAGATGACGCAGCAGCTGGTTGCACTCAGCCGGCAGGCAGTAGAAGAAAGCAGTACGACGCGTAAGATTTATATCGCCGGGGATATGACGATGACCGGAGAACAGCTGTATCCGATGGGAACGCTTACCCTGGAAGAGTTGATCGACGTATACAAAGAACAGGTAAATGCGTTGATCGACGCCGGTGTGGATCTGTTTGCGGTAGAGACGATGATGAGTCTGCAGGAATGCCGTGGAGCGGTTCTCGCGATCAAAGAGACCTGCGGAGATACCATCCCGATCCTGGTGACATTGACATTTCAGGATGATATGCGCACCCTGTTTGGTACGAATCCGGAGACGGCAGTTATTGTAATGGAATCGATGGGCGTGGATGCCGTAGGACTGAATTGTTCAACCGGACCGGATAAAATGCATGAGGTCGTTCAGAGAATGCTGCGTGTCAGCAGTATTCCGCTCGTAGTAAAGCCAAATGCGGGGCTTCCAAAGCTCGAAGACGGTAAGACGACATATGATATGGATGCGGAAGAATTTGCCAAAGAGATGTTTCCACTGGCACAGATGGGAGCTACGATCCTTGGTGGATGCTGCGGTACCACGCCACTTCACATCCAAAAAATGATACAAAATCTGGAAAATGAGAAAGCAGTGCTTCCAGAGAAAAAGAAGATCCGGGCACTCACGAATGAAAGAAACTTTTTAGAAATCGATCTGGATGGAACGTTCTCTATCGTCGGAGAGCGTATCAATCCGACCGGAAAGAAAAATCTTCAGGAAGAACTGCGCCGGAAAAAGATGGATCTTGTCATTGATATGGCAGAGGAGCAGGTGGCAAAGGGCGCCAAAATTCTCGATGTCAATATGGGAACCAATGGCATTGATGAAAAAGAAATGATGCTGATGGCAGTCAACGAATTGACGCTTGCGGTCGATGTGCCGCTTTGCATCGATTCCAGTTATGTGGATATCGTGGAAGAAGCGCTGCGTATCTATCCGGGGCGTGCCTTGATCAATTCGATTTCACTCGAACCGGAGAAGATAAAGCATTTGATCCCGGCGGCAAAAAAATATGGAGCGATGTTTATCCTGCTTCCGCTGTCCGATAAAGGACTTCCGGAAAATCTGGAAGAAAAGAAAGGAATTATCCATACCATATTGACAGAGGCAAAGAAATATGGCCTGTCAGAAAAGGATATTGTGGTGGACGGACTTGTGGCGACGATCGGTGCCAACAAAAAGGCGGCGATCGAAGTGCTGGAAACCATTCGCTACTGTAAGGAAGAACTGGGAGTTGCTACGATCTGCGGATTGTCAAATATTTCCTTTGGACTTCCGGAGCGCCAGTTTGTCAATACCGCCTTTTTGACGATGGCAATTGCACAGGGGCTTACGATGGCAATCGCGAACCCAAGTCAGACGCTCCTAACCAATGCGGCATTGGCGACGGATTTACTTTTAAATAAAGCAAATGCGGATCTGAACTATATCAATGGTGTGAATAAGGCAGAGATTTCTACCGGAAATAATGCAAACCGCCAGAGCAGCGAAGAAGATGGACATCCGTTGTATCTTGCTGTCGTAAAAGGAAAAGACGGACAGGCACTTTCTCTTGCCAAAGAAGAGATTGAAAAGGGAGAAAAACCGGGGCAGATCATTGACAATTATTTGATCCCGGCGATCAATCATGTCGGAGAATTGTTTGAGAAGGGAACATATTTCCTTCCGCAGCTGATAGCCAGTGCTGAGGCGATGGAAAAGGCGATTGATTACCTGGAACCATACCTTGCAAAAGAGCGTGGAGATCAGAAACTGGATACGATCGTGATGGCGACAGTAAAAGGAGATATCCACGATATTGGGAAAAACCTTGTGGTGCTGATGCTGAAAA
>DJNB01000200.1:9350-11734 GCA_002435545.1 Lachnoclostridium sp. UBA6475 | reverse complement strand
TCGAGTCCCGTCTCGCGCTTTTTTTATTTCCGGCAGTTCCGCCAGAAGTTTCCCTTTTCAATGAAAATAAGAATGACCAGAGGTTGAAAAAAAGTAAGATATATTGTATAATAAATTTGTATATGTAAAAATTTTTGACACAGAATGTCGATATATTTATATAGAGAATAAGGCTTTCGGCGGAAAGGATAAAAGATATGAAAAATAATATGAAAAAAAGGAAAAATAGAATATGGAAATGGAGCAGCATATTTTTTCTGCTTTGTATTTTGATTGCGGGATTTTGTTATTATATGGGGGACAGATCGGATGCTGCTGAGGGACTGTATCTGACTTGCGATGGATATGAGTTAAATGCGCAGACGGCATATCAGATGAAAAACCGGCAGGCAACCTTGATCCTGGGTTCGGAAGATTCTCCGATTTATGCGGATCCGAATCTGTATGAGATCAAATGGACAATAGAAACAGGAAAGGATATCGCAGAGATCCAGCAGGGAAGCAGCCAGATTTATGGTATTGTTACTGCGAAAAATCCAGGTGAAGTAACCGTGCTTGCTACGGTTTATAATAAGGTGGCAAGCGGTCTGGGACCGGTCATTGGTAGTGTTACCTGTAAAATTCAGGTTGTATTTGCGGTAGATACGTCACAAAATGACAATGTATTTAAAAAGCCATATGAGGATTCCCAGGATAAGGCAATCTTTCTTCGTACAACGGACAAACCGGTGCCGCTCTCTTTGAACTACGGTAATTCCAGTGAGGCACAGTGGACCGTGGCAAACTCGGAAGTGGCAGAAGTGTCAGCGGACGGTGTTGTTACGCCTAAGGGAGCCGGTATGACGAAGATCACGGCGACGTATACGCCGAAAGACAGCCCGGAGATCACGTATTCGGCGACGATAGACGTCTATGTGTATCCGAGTATCAGTGAGACGGATTCCAATTATGGCAATCTAAAGACGATTAAAATGGACACCGGCGGTACGATTTACACGGATGCCAATTTTATTAATAATATTGAAGGCATAAAAAATAAGATAGACTGGGTGATCAAACGGGATAACGGTGGATCGGAAGAAGTAATTGCAGATTCCCTGACTAAAAAATCCGATCTGATTGAGATCAGTCCGGAATCCAGCCGATCCAACCAGCTTCGTGTGGATGCAAAGGCCGGTTTGTACCGAGTGTATTTTTATCCGCATGGTGCCTATGAAAGTGAGCAGAAGTACATAGATGAGGACGTGTATGCACCGACTGTACTGAATTTGTATGTCTATGCAAGTCCAAACGATTATAAAGAGACAATTGCTATTGGAGATACCTATGATATCGCAAAGGCATTTAACCTTTCCACGGAAGAATTTTTGAAATATTTCGAAGTTCAGCCTAAAGATTTTAAAAATTATGCTTCTTATAAAGATGGTGTCATTACGGCACTGGATAAGAACAGCCAGGTTACGACAAAAGTAAATGCAGAAGTAAAAGTCCGGTCTGAGTATGAAGCTTATATCCGTTCCCTGCTTCCGGCAAACAGTACAGTTATGGATAAAGGATATTTTAATATCGAGATCACGATTGCCGATGTATTTAAATTGAATCAGAATTACATTACAGTATATAAGGGAAGCGAAACCAATCTGAGTGCCTATTTTAATGATAAACAGGTGCTGGATGTGGAATGGACCTCCAGTGATCCGGAATATGCGACTGTAGATGAGACCGGTAAAGTGACCGCAAAGAAAGTAACAACCGATGATGTTGTTATTACTGCGGTATATCGGAATGGAGCAGGTTCTCCAACAGCCAAATGTATGGTCCGCATCGTAGATACACCAAATAAATTTGACATCGATCCTGCCAATGCCAAATTAAATGTCGGTGAGAGCATTGTTGTAAAGATCAAAGGAAATCCGGACGTTTCACAGGTTCCAACATCCTGGTGGTCTTACGATACAAGATACGTAGATGTGGAATTGGATAATAGTGGTAAGACGGCAACGATCACCGCAAAAGCTCCAACGGGGGATGGTTCTACAACAGAAATTGTATTTAATAACCCGAATACAGATGAAAAGGATGATCCACGTTGTAAGATTACGATCGTGGTTCCTTACGAAAGCATCAAATTAACCGAAGAGAATTTGAAGATGAAAGTGGGATCGACACACCAGTTAAAGTATACCTATACGCCGAATAATGTTACCGATAAGACGCCGGAATGGTCTTCTCTGGATACGAACATTGTTACTGTCGATGAAAATGGTTATCTGACAGCGATCAATCCGGGTACAACGATTGTTATGCTTTCTCCGCAGTACAATCCGAACAAAGTATATTCACAGTGTACGGTAACGGTTGTATCTAAGTGTGAGGGGATTACT
>DJNB01000200.1:0-9323 GCA_002435545.1 Lachnoclostridium sp. UBA6475 | reverse complement strand
CTGACGCCGGACGAACTGACATTAAATGTCGGGGAAACCCAATATGTGGATGTTGCCCTGGCTCCGGCCGGATGTGATTCGGATCTTAAGATTGAGGTGGGCGATGAAGACCTGCTCGATTATGAATATAAGGCAAATAACCGTATTATCAATATTACAGGTAAAAAAGCCGGTGTGACAACCGTTAATGTAGGAGCCGATGATGCTACAAGAAAGGCAATTAAAGTAACCATTTTACAGCCATGCAGTGATCTGGCATTTTCACCGAACGCATATGAAATGATTGCGGGTGAAACGTATACGCCGAAACTTGTCAAGACACCGGAGGATAGTACCGATGAGATTACATGGACATCGTATAATCCGGAAATTGCGGATGTGGATGAAAAGGGAGTGATCACAGCCAAGAAGACAGGTGTTACCTTTATTCAGGCGACCTCATCTTCCGGGCGTGTGGCAGTGATACAGATCACAGTAAAGGAGACGTTGACGGCAGTAACGTTGAAACCGGATAAAGCGACTATTGAAGTAGGGGAAAGTATGACTCTGACACCGGATTTCCTTCCGGCGGCAGCGTTTGATAAATCCATGGATTGGAGCATTGCGGATTCATCCATTGCACAGCTTGACAAACAGGGCGAGTCCAGTGTAAAAGTCACCGGTTTAAAGGGCGGTATTACATTGATCAAAGGTGTTGCTAAAAGTGGTGGTTTTGTTGTAAGCTGCCTGTTGACAGTCACCGAAAAGTCTACATCTGTAGAAGTAGACCCGACTTCCAAATATTTACAAAAAGGAAAGAAATTTACGATTAAGGCAACCGTAACTTCCGCAACGGCGACCGATAAGTCAGTAAAATGGAAAAGTACCAAAAAATCCGTTGCCAGTGTAACTTCACAGGGTGTTGTAAAAGGAAAGAAAGTGGGAACGGCGTACATTGTCGCTACGGCAAAGGACGGTTCCGGTGCTTCTGCCAGATGTAAAGTGCGGGTAGTACGTAAAGTTACAAAAATTACACTGAATAAATATACAGCGAAACTGCTGGTTGGCAAGACGTTAAAATTGAAAGCAAAAGTACAGCCGAAAAATGCTACGATCAAGAGTGTGGCATGGAGTTCGAGCGACAATTCCATCGCGACGGTTGATTCTTCCGGAAGAGTACAGGGGCTTGCAGCGGGAATGGTTAAAATCCGTGCAAAGGCGAAAGACGGTTCCGGAAAATCGGCAGTATGTCTTATCACGGTTTCCGAGCCGATTCCGGCAACCGGAGTGGACGTGACAAACAATGATCTGATCGTGGCAAAAGGACGACAGATCCAGTCCGGTATTACGATCGCACCTGCAAATTCGACCGATAAGATCAAATATTACTCGGATAATAAGGCAGTTGCAAGCATCAATAAACGTGGAAAAATTTATGCAAACCAGGTAGGTCAGGCTACGGTTTACGGAGAGACTTCCAATGGACAGGTCGGATATGCCGATGTCCTTGTTGTTACTCTGAATCGAAGAAGTCTGCCGCTTCGCCTGTATGATACGGAGACACTGCGTGTAAATGAGATTTCGACAGGAGTAACCTGGCATTCACAGAATCCTTTGATCGCATCGGTAGATTCTACAGGAAAAGTTATCGGAAGGCAGCGAGGTGTTACAAGGATTTACGCTACGGTACGAGGATTGAAATTGTCATGTAAAGTAACCGTTTCGGATATTCAATAGAAGATATGACAGGAGGAGTTGTGTGTTAGTAAACTTACATGTTAAAAATTTTGCGATTATTGATGAGATAGATGTGGATTTCGGAGAACATTTGAATATCTTAACCGGAGAAACAGGAGCAGGAAAGTCCATTCTTGTCGGCTCGATAGGAATTGCACTGGGAGCGCGTGTCTCTCCGGAGATGATAGGAAAACGTGCAGATCATGCCATGGTTGAGCTGGTATTTCATACGGAACGGCCGGAAACGATCGAAGCGTTGAAGCAGTTAGATATTGAACCGGAAGACGGTCAGATTGTCATATCGCGAAAAATTACAGCAAATCGAAGTATCAATAAGATAAATGGCGAAAGTGTTTCGGTCAGTTTGATTAAAAAAGTGTCGGCACTTTGTATTGACATTCACGGACAGCATGAGCATCAGTCACTGCTGCATAAAGAATACCACCGCAATGTGGTGGATCGGTTTGCCGGAGAAGCTGCACACAGCTTAAAAGAAGAAATTGCAGAGCAATATGAGGAATACCGCTCCTTATTGTCAAAAATAGAAGAAAATGGTGGATCGGAGCAGGAACGGGCACGGGAACTCTCTTTTCTGGAATATGAAAGAAAAGAGATTGAAGACGCAAAACTCGAAGACGGCGAGGAAGAGAGGCTTGAGGATGAAGTAAGAAAGATGTCCAATGCTTCCAATATTGTCGAATCGATGGGGAAGATATACGAATGCACAGGAGATTCCTATGAGGGATGTGCCAATAAGATATCACAAGCATTGCGCTATTTAGGAGACATTGCAGATCTGGATGAAAATCTGGATGCCATGCAGGGGGAATTGCAGGATATCGAAAATCTGTTATCTGATTTTAACCGGACGGTGGCAGATTATATGGATGATTTTGTTTTTGACGAAGCAGAGCTGCGTCAAAAGGAAGAACGGTTAAACCATATCCGTGGTATTCAGGCAAAATATGGAAATTCTTACGAAGAAGTCATGAGACATTATGTTGAAGTGATTGAAAAGATCGATCAATTAAAGGATTATGAAAATTATTGTAAGCAATGGAAAGCGCAAAAAGAACAATGCGAGAAAAATCTTTCTGAGTTATGTAAAAAACTTACAAAGATCCGAAAAGAAGCGGCGGCAAAATTAGAGCAAAGCATCACGGAGACATTACAGGAATTGAATTTTGAACAGGCCAGGTTTGCTGTAACGGTAAAGGAACTGCCTGATTTTACGATTCATGGAAAAGACGATGTGGAATTTTTGATCGCAACCAATCCGGGTGCGGAATTAAATGCACTCAATAAAATTGCATCCGGTGGAGAATTGTCTCGTATTATGCTTGCCATTAAGACTGTTTTTGCAGATGTGGATCAGATAGAAACGTTGATCTTTGATGAAATTGATGTGGGTATCAGCGGAAGAACGGCACAGAAAGTATCAGAGAAAATGTCAATTCTTGGGAAAAACCACCAGATAATCTGCATTACGCATTTGCCGCAGATCGCAGCGATGGCAGATACGCATTTTGTTATTGAAAAAATATCGTCTGCAGAACAGTCAGAGACACGTATCCGGCCGTTGTCCGGCGAGCAGTCGACAGAAGAACTTGCACGTATGCTCGGTGGCGTTGAGATCACGCAAACGGTTCTGACAAATGCAAAAGAAATGAAAGAATTAGCAAAAAAACAAAAAGATTATTCATAAAATGAAAAAATATGGCAATACTTTTCCTATAGGAGTTTTTATGAGGAGAGTATTGCCATGTTAATTTCAAGAAAAAGGAAAATTTACCGGTATGTATTATTAACTTTTTTAATGCTTGATGTTGTCGTGATCGGAGTCATGTTATGGAATCAGATACAGAATGAAATTCCGGATAAGATCTGGACGTATGTTGGGCGGGAAGAAATATTATCAAACAATAAGATTGTAAGTTATTGTAAGAAAAAGGAAAAGACGGTAGAAGCGCTTCATATTGAACGGTCTTCTGAGAAAACTACGGTTCGGCTTGAGGGCGCGGGGACATACGAAGTGACAGCGAAGCTGTTTGGTTTTCTTCCGGTAAAGGACGTATGTGTACAGGCAATGGAACCGGTACAAGTGGCGCCATCCGGAGAACCCGTCGGAATTTATGTTGCGACAAAAGGCCTGCTGGTGTTATCGACAACAAGTGTGGAAGCACAGAATGGATTGATTTATGAGCCGGCTGCCAATATTGTTATGACGGGAGATTATATTTTAAAAGTGCAGGGGGAAGCGGTAAAAACGATCCGGGAATTTAATCAGGCGGTGCAAAAAAGAAAGGGCGAAAAAATTGAATTGCAGATTCGAAGGGGAAAACAAAAACTTGAAGTAGCGGTTGGGTCTGTGCAGGCAAAAGACGGAACCAATAAACTGGGAATCTGGGTGCGCGAGGATACCCAGGGTATTGGCACTATGACGTATATTACAAAAAATGGAAAATTTGGAGCACTTGGACATGGAATAACAGATGCAGATACGGGCACATTGATGGATCTGCGGGATGGAGAATTGTATCAGACAAAAATACTGGATATCATAAAAGGAAAGTCGGGGGCACCCGGAGAATTGGAAGGGTACATTAATATGGTGGCAAAAGAGTGTATCGGTAAGATTGAAAAAAACACACAGCTTGGTATTTTTGGAACAATTTTAGAAGAAAAAGCGGACAAAAGAGAGTATTACGAAGTGGGATTGCGGCAGGATATAAAGCTGGGAAAGGCATGGATCTATTCAAACATTGAGGGCACACCTCAAAAATATGAAATTCAGATCGAAAAATTGAATCGTACAAGCAAAGATAATAAGGGGATGGTGATCCGTGTCACCGACAGCCGCCTGCTTGCGCTGACCGGCGGGATCGTGCAGGGGATGAGTGGAAGTCCGATCCTGCAGGATGACAAGATCATTGGTGCGGTAACGCATGTGTTTGTCGAAGAACCGACAAAAGGGTATGCTGTGTTTTTAGAAAATATGCTGGAGTATTGACTGTGGCTTTTTTGAAATAAACAATAAAAATAATCTTTCTTATTTCAAAAATATAGTGACTTTTTGAAATATAAGGAGTATAATGGATATAGTTATTTCAAAAAAGGGGTGACAATATATGAATCGAGCAGGAAATTATGTTGACAATTTAAGCGGGGAGGCGTTTTACCAATCTTTTAAGCCAAATCCCTTACCACCGATGCCTGAAATTGAAATGGATGAGGAGATTGTAAAGCTTTTAGTGGATGCCAATAAACAACTTGGAAAACTTGATACGGCATCGCTGTTAATTTCTAATGCGGATTTATTTATATCAATGTATGTTAGAAAAGAAGCATTGCTTTCCTCACAAATAGAAGGAACGCAGTGTACTCTTGATGATGTATTAGATCCGGAAGTGGAAAAAAATGTCAATTTGGATGTTTCGGATGTCATAAATTATGTAAAAGCAACGCAATATGCATTGAAATGTTTGGAGAAGCTGCCTTTATGCTGCAGATTAATTAGAGAAGTGCATGAAGTGTTAATGGAAGGCGTCCGTGGACAAGATAAAACTCCGGGAGAATTCAGACATTCTCAAAACTGGATAGGCTCTGCTAACTGCTCTTTAAAAGATGCCAGATATATACCACCCAATGTAGAGGATATGCAAAATGCGATGTCTGATCTGGAGAAATATATCAATGAAAATGTGGAGTATGATCCATTGATTCGGATTGCGTTGATTCATTATCAGTTTGAAACAATACATCCGTTTTTGGATGGAAACGGAAGAATTGGAAGACTTTTGATCCTGCTTTATCTGATGGAACAAGGATTGATTACCAAACCGGTTATTTATATATCCTATTTTTTAAAGAAGAATCAGGTGGAATATTATGATCGAATTAGTGAAGTCAGAAGAAGTGGAAACTTTGAACAATGGATAAGATTTTTTTTGGAGGCGGTCAGTAAAGCCGCATCGGATTCTTTGGAGTCGATTCGTCTGCTTTCAGATTTACATGATAAAAATGTAGAAAAACTTCCGAAGTCGACTAGAAGCAAAGACAATTTAAGGGCTGTGTTTGATTATATCGAGAAGTATCCGATTATTGATATTAAGAGAACGGCGAAGGAATTGGATGTTAGTTATAATACCGCAGCTACAGCCGTGAACAAACTTGTGGAACTTGGTATTTTAAAGGAAACAACCAATGCAGCAAGAAATAGGGTGTTTGCCTATGAGGAGTATTTGGCGGTACTGAGGAAGGATACGTAAATCATCTCATATGCCGATAATAAAACACAGCCAGCTGTGTGCGGTCACGCAGGTTCAATTTTTCCAAAATAGCACTGAGATAATTTCGCACGGTTCCCTCGCTTAAATACAGGGCAGACGCAATTTCTTTGTTGTTGAGGCCGTCTGCGACCTTTACAATAATTTCCCATTCTTTTTCGGTAATATCATAGGATTCCGGAGAAAAGGAGGGGGAATCCGGTGTGCGCAAAAGCTCCGGCAGTTTCGTCGTAATGGCGTCTCCAAAGACCGTCTGTCCGTTGTGGACGGCAGAAAGGGCAGGGACGATACTTTCAAAGTTCTGCTTTAAGATATAGCCTTTTACACCGAGATTCAGCGCTTTGATGATGTATTCATCGTCGGAAAAGGTCGTAAGCAGAAGGATTTTCCGGGAAGGATCTTCCGAAAGCAGATGTTCCGCTGCTTCTAAGCCGCTCATTTCATTCATCCGAATGTCCATGAGAAGGACATCCGGATGAAAGCGGTGGAAAAGCTCAATGGCATCTTTTCCATTTTCTCCCAGTCCACAGACTTCAATGCCTGCATTTGCCTCTAAAATTGTTTTTAACGACAGGGCAACCAGTTTGTCGTCGTCTACGATACATAGTTTCATTCGTTTTCCCCTTTCCATAAAATAATCTGAATGCGAAAGCCGTCTGTAGTGACAATGTGAAATTCACCGCCTAATTGTTTTACCCGTTCCCGCATATTTTCCAGTCCGATTCCACCGGAAAAATCCTCCCAGATCATAGTGCCGTTATCTTTTAAAATGAGCTGGTAAAAGGCAGGATGTTCGGTGAGATAAATGTCGAACCGCGCAGCATTGCTGTGACGACGCGTATTGGTAAGTGCCTCCTTGGTAATTGCGAGAATGGCGTACTTGAATTCTTTGGGCGGTTCCGTCTGCATTTTATAATGCAGTGAAACGGCAAGATCTGCGGCTTCTTTTTGCAGATCCGACAAGGCGGTCTGCAGATGGATCGACTCGTCGTGAAGGTCGTGGACACTGTTTCGGATACTGGTCATGGCCGTATCCAGAGATTCCTTTAAGGTGTGCAGGGGGGCATCCAGTGCTGTATCGTGATTTATGACCTGCAAAGCGCCGGTCTGCAAAAGAGAGCGGCTGAGAAGATGTCCGACATTGTCGTGAATTTCCCGCGCGATGCGGTTGCGCTCTTTTAATGTAGCCAGATGAATCTCATAATCCTGATTTTGCCGCAAGGCTTTATTTTTTTCCATTAAATCATAAGAATGTTCATAATTTTCATTTCTTGTCCGACGGTATTTCTGCTCCCAGTACTCCTTCTTTTCGGTGGTGTTCTGCAGCTGGAACGCAAGTACAAACAGCAGGAGAAAGTACAGCCACAGGGAGATCGGAAAGAAGTACAAATGAAGCAGTACACAGGCAGACATAAGGACAAACAGATTCCCTTTCTTCGTGGTTTTGCTCTCTATTTCATATAAAATGAACGGATAAAAATAAAAGAGATCCGGCAGCAAAAAGGAAAGGAGTACAATTACTGAAAAAAGCCCATAACAAAATTTGGAAGAATTTGACAATGTTATCAAATTTCCGCATAACAGAACAGAAAGGAATAAAATGACGGTTGCAAAAGAGACTGGTTTGGAAAACCAGAAGGATGCACACAATAAATAAATTATGATTTGGTCAAATAGTGTATTCATGTCCGTTCCTTTCTGTTTGGATTTTTATTTCTCATATCATAGTATCATAAAAGAGAGACGGGGTCAAAAGGGAAATCGAAAATAAGGCAGAATGTGACATTTGTCATTTTCAAAGAGGACGAAATTCACTGGAAGAACCGGTGGAGATATGATAAGATAAAGAAAACGAAACGAAAAGGGAGAGGATTACAATGAATACAGTAATTGAAGTAAAAGATCTGGTAAAACGATATAAAGAATTAGTGGCGTTGGATCATTTTGCATTATCCATTAAAGAAGGGGAGATTTTCGGACTGCTTGGGCCTAACGGGTCGGGCAAGACCACGACAATCCATTGCATCCTGGGCTTGCTTTCCTATGATAAAGGCGAGATCCGGGTGTTTGGAAAGAAAATGAAAAGCAGTGCCTATGATATTAAGCGTGATATTGGAGTCGTAATGCAGAATGTTGCCGTGTTTGATGAGCTGACGGTGTATGAAAATATTGATTATTTCTGTGGATTATATATCAATGACAAACAGAAACGAAAACAGTATGTGGAGGAAGCCATTGCATTTGCAGGACTGGAAGATTATGTAAAATTTTATCCGAAAAAACTTTCCGGTGGTTTGCTGCGCCGGTTAAATATCGCCTGTGGCATTGCCCATAAACCAAAACTGATCTTTTTTGATGAACCGACGGTGGCGGTGGATCCCCAGAGCCGCAATAAAATTTTAGAGGGAATACGCAAGTTAAATGAAGAGGGTGCAACGATTGTCTATACTTCCCATTATATGGAAGAAGTGGAGAGCCTTTGTGAACGGATCGTTATCATGGATCATGGAAAATCGATTGCCTCCGGAACGCCAAATGAATTGAAGGCGATGATCCAGAATAAAGAAACAATACAGGTGGAAATTCCGAAATTAGAACCGGAACAGCGTCGTGTCTTTGCTGATCTGCCGCATGTGTATGAAGACGCTTACGAGGATTCGATTCTTAAACTGTGCTTTGATGGAGGAAACGATAACTTGATCAACGTGTTAAAATGCCTTCAGGAAAACCGGGTGAAGTATGGCAGAATTTATAGTGAACTTCCTACATTAAACGATGTATTTTTGGAAATTACCGGGAAAGAACTGCGCGATTAGGAGGTGGGGAAATGTTTTTACGTTTATTTACTTATCAATGTAAGATTATCTTCCGCGTGAAGGAACTGGTCTTTTGGACCCTGTTGTTTCCGATCGCTTTGTGTACATTTATGTATCTGGCATTCAGTAATATTTTTGAGACCACCGAAAAGGCGGGAAATATACCGGTTGCCGTCGTAGCAGAGCAGGAAAATGCGGCTGCGTCGGTGATGTTTGAAGAACTGTCAAAAGGGGACGAATCCATTTTAAACGTTCGGAATATGACGGCAGAAGAAGCCGACAAAGCATTGGAAAATGGCGATGTGAAGGGAATTTATTACGCCGGTTCATCGCTGCGGTTAAAAGTCAAAGAAACCGGGATGGAGCAGACGATACTGCAGATGATCTCAAAGCAGTATGAACAAAATAAAACACTGCTGATGGATGTGGGAAGCCGTCATCCGGACAGACTTCAGGCGGTAATACAGGCAATCCAAAATCAGCAGAGTGCGGTAAAAGAGGAGGC
>DJNB01000220.1:14469-19779 GCA_002435545.1 Lachnoclostridium sp. UBA6475 | reverse complement strand
AAGTGAAAGCACCCCGGAAAGCGGGAAAAAGAGGGAAACCAGTGGTGAGTGGAGCAGCTTGGGGAAGAGGAAGCACCCCGGAAAGCGGGAAAAAGAGGGAAACCAGTGGTGAGTGGGGCAAAAGGGATGTATTGAAGTTTTTCGAAAAAGATGGTATGCTTATTTGTAAATAAAATAATTTACGAAAAGAGGAATTACAATGATTCAATCGGTAGCAGTTTTGGGGGCAGGAGCAGTCGGATCGTATGTGATCTGGGGGCTTTCCGGGCTGGAGGGAGTCCGGTTAGGCGTGGTCGCAGAAGGAGAAAGAGCCGAACGGCTGAGAAAAAAGGGATGTAAGATCAATGATAAGATATACCATCCGCAGGTGTGGAGTCCGAAAGAGGCGAGACAGGCGGATTTGCTTGTGGTTGCCTTAAAATATACCGCACTTTCCGGGGCAATGGAGATGATTCAGGAAGCCGTGGGCGAAAATACCATTGTGATGAGTCTGATGAATGGCGTAGACAGTGAAGAAAAGATTGCGGAGAAGGTAGGAGGCGCCCATATGCTGTATTCGGTGATTAAAATAGCTTCTCACAGAGAGGGCGAGGGATTTTATTTTGATCCGGAAACGACGGTAGGAATTATATTTGGCGAGAAAGAAGCGCCTTATGACAGTGAAAAGGTAAAGGCAGTCGAAGAACTTTTTGGAAGATCGCCGCTGCATTTTCAGGCGACCAAATATATTATGGAAGAGTTGTGGAGCAAGTTCCGGCTGAATGTGTGTGACAATCTGCCGCAGGCGATATTGGGAGCCGGGGTTGGATGCTATCTGGACAGTATCCATATGAAGGCAATCAGTGATGGACTTCGGAAAGAATTGGAAGAAATTGCCAAGGCAAAGGGAATTGATCTGAGTAAGGTAGAAGATTCCTCCAAACTGCGGAGCGTTGTGCCGAAAAGTGCAAGATATTCGACGCTGCAGGATCTGGATGCCGGACGGCAGACAGAGATTGAGATGTTCTCCGGGGCGCTGGTAAAAATGGGAAAGGAACTGGGAATCTCTACTCCGTATAACGAATATACGTATCATATGATCAAGGCATTGGAAGAAAAAAACGCCGGTAAATTTAACTATTGATCCGGAGCATGGGAAAACTAATCCGAAGCGTGGGAAAAACAGCTGGCGAGCAGTTCAGCAAATGTCTCAATATAATAGCCGGAATTGTCTTTTTTCCAAAAGGCGCAGTAGGTTTTCTTTACCGGTTCGTTGTTACGGGTAAGTGGGATGCGCAGGAGAGAAGAATCCGGCTCGGAGTGGTTTTCCATCACATCGACCGGCATATAACCCTGCCCGGCGGCCAGTTTCAGACGCGCTTCCTGAAGGGTGTCCGCGAAAAGAAAATCACCCTGTAGTCCAATGATCGTTTCATAATATTGCTGTTCTTCTTTTTGCCCTGCGGAATGGATGACGAGAATGCAGGGCAGATTTTTTAAATCAGTGATTTCCAGATTTTTACAGCAAGCGAGAGGACTTTTCGTGGATAGTTCGATGTATAACCGGCTCTCGGTCAGAATTTTATTATGGTAAGCGTCGGAAAAGGCGCGCCGCTGGTCGTTGAGTGCCAGATCAATCGTGTCATTTTCCATGCCGTGATACAATTCCTCGTGGCTGCCGACGGTGATCTGTACATCGACGGCGGGATATTTTTCGGAAAAAAAACCGACTGCCCGCGATAATTCATTTCCATGATAACCCTTGTAATACCCTATTCGCAGAACGGCGCGGTTCGTATCTGCGATTTTTTTGGTTTCTTTTACAAGCTGTTTCAAGTCACTTAAAATGACCGCACTTTTCCGGTAAAAATGTTCCCCCGCCGGGGTCAGCGAAAAGGTACGGTTGTGGCGGTCTAACAGCTTCACCCCTAATTCCGCTTCCAATTTCTTGATCTGCTGCGAAATGGCAGACTGCGACACATGGCATTGATCCGCAGCAAGGTAAAAATTGCCGGTTTCGATCACGGCATGAAAATATTCAATCTGGCGTAAAAACATAAAAATCTCTCCCCTTATCCGAAAATCTCTTGTTGTTATCATTATACATTGATTAGTAAAACGAATCAATAGCAAAAGCAGAAAGAATTGATTACATCGCAGAAATTTCTTATCATAGAAGAAAAAAGCGAGGAGGACGAGAAACAATGAGGAAAAAGGAAGTAATGGTGGTAACCGGAGCAGGACAGATTTCGATGGCAATCGCAAGAAGAATGGGCTATGGAAAGAAAATTGTTATGGGTGATAAAAAGATAGAGAATGCCGGAGCAATTGCGGAAACTATGAACCAGGCAGGATTTGATGTGGAGCCGGTGGAGATGGATATGGCATCCAGAGAGTCGATTCAGGAGTTGACAGCAAAAGCGCAGGAATACGGTGAGATCACAATGCTTGTCAATGGAGCGGGCGTGTCGCCAAGCCAGGCACCGGTAGAGGCTATTTTACAGGTGGATCTGTATGGAACGGCAGTACTACTGGAAGAAATTGGAAAAGTGATTGCGGAAGGCGGTGTTGGTGTGACGATTTCCAGCCAGTCCGGATGGCGTATGCCGCAGCTGACTGCAGAAGAAGATGAGGCACTGGCGGTTACACCGACGGAAGACCTTTTGAAATTAAAGCTGTTGCAGCCGGAAAACATTGAGAATACGCTTCATGCCTATCAGCTGGCAAAGCGGTGCAATGAAAAGCGTGTGATGGCACAGTCCGTACAATGGGGCAGACGGGGAGCAAGGATCAATGCGATCGCGCCCGGCATTATCGTAACGCCGCTTGCCATCGATGAATTCAATGGCCCGCGGGGGGATTTTTACAAAAATATGTTTGCCAAATGTCCGGCGGGAAGACCCGGAACGGCGGATGAAGTAGCCAATGTGGCGGAATTGCTGATGAGTGAAAAAGGCGCATTTATTACCGGTTCCACGTTTTTGATCGATGGCGGAGCGACCTCCAGTTATTTTTACGGGCCGTTAAAACCATAAAGTTTTAGTTGAAATTATTCCCAAAGAATAGTAAAATGGTGTAAGAATAATTTATAAAAGGTGCATCCGGCACCTGATTGGAGGATAATAATGGAAAAGACAATGGAAAAAATCGTAGCTTTGGCAAAAGGACGCGGCTTTATTTATCCGGGTTCGGAGATTTATGGTGGACTGGCAAATACATGGGACTACGGAAATCTTGGTGTCGAGCTGAAAAACAATGTTAAGAAAGCCTGGTGGCAGAAATTTATTCAGGAGAATAAATACAATGTTGGTGTGGACTGTGCGATTTTGATGAACCCACAGACATGGGTGGCATCCGGACATCTGGGCGGCTTTTCCGATCCTCTGATGGATTGTAAAGAATGTCATGAGAGATTTCGTGCCGATCAGCTGATCGAAGCATTTGCAGAAGAAAACAATGTGGAATTGGACGGTTCCGTGGACGGATGGGACAAGGAAAAGATGGAGGGCTTTATCAAAGAGCATTCCGTACCATGTCCAACTTGTGGAAAACACAATTTTACCGAGATCCGTCAGTTTAATCTGATGTTTAAGACATTCCAGGGTGTTACCGAAGATGCGAAAAACACCGTATATCTTCGTCCGGAGACGGCACAGGGAATATTTGTAAACTTTAAAAATGTACAGAGAACATCCCGTAAAAAAGTACCATTTGGTATCGGTCAGATCGGTAAATCTTTCCGAAATGAGATCACACCGGGTAACTTTACGTTCCGTACCCGTGAATTTGAGCAGATGGAACTGGAGTTCTTCTGTGTACCGGATACCGACCTTGAATGGTTCTCTTACTGGAAAGAATTTTGTATTAAATGGCTTCAGGATCTTGGCATCAAAGAAGATGAGATGCGTGTGCGCGACCATGATAAAGAAGAACTTTCTTTCTACAGTAAGGCGACAAGTGATATCGAGTTCCTGTTCCCATTTGGCTGGGGCGAACTCTGGGGTATCGCAGACCGTACAAATTACGATCTGACACAGCATCAGAATGTATCCGGCGAGGATATGAGTTATTTTGATGATGAGAAAAAAGAAAAATATATTCCATACGTTATTGAGCCATCTCTGGGTGCTGACCGTGTGACACTGGCATTCCTTTGCAGCGCTTATGACGAAGAAGAATTAGAAGGTGGAGATACACGTACCGTAATGCATTTCCATCCGGCTTTGGCACCGGTTAAGATTGGTGTGCTGCCACTTTCCAAGAAACTCAACGAAGGGGCAGAAAAAGTATTTGAAGAATTGAGCAAATATTATAATTGTGAATACGATGACCGTGGAAACATCGGTAAGAGATACCGTCGTCAGGATGAGATCGGTACTCCATTCTGCATTACCTACGACTTTGATTCCGAGGAAGACGGTATGGTTACGGTTCGTGATCGTGATACGATGGAGCAGGAGCGTATTAAGATCACAGATCTGAAAGCTTATTTTGAAGAGAAATTCACATTTTAAAGGAGTGTAAAAGCGTGAAGACTTATTTGTACAATACCCTTTCTAAGAAAGTGGAAGAGTTTGTTCCCAATGAGCCGGGAAAAGTGGCTATGTATACCTGTGGACCGACGGTGTATCATTTTGCCCATATCGGAAATCTCCGCAGTTATATCATGGAAGATGTGCTTGAAAAATATCTGCGTTTTGCCGGATATGATGTAAAGCGTGTTATGAATATTACGGATGTCGGACATCTGTCGAGTGACGGAGATACCGGAGAAGACAAGATGCTTGCCGGTGCGAAGCGAGAGCACAAATCGGTTATGGATATCGCAAAATTCTATACGGATGCGTTTTTTGATGATTGTAAAAAACTGGAAATCAAACGTCCAGATGTGGTAGAACCGGCTACCAATTGTATCAATGAATTTATCCACATGATCGAGGTGCTTTTGGAAAAAGGGTACGCCTATGTTGCGGGTGAAAATGTATATTTTGATACTTCAAAGTTAGAAAATTATTATGTATTGTCTTCCCAGAACGAAGAAGACCTTCAGGTCGGAGTTCGTGATGATGTAGAAGAAGATGCAAATAAACGCAATAAAACAGATTTTGTACTCTGGTTTACAAAGTCAAAATTTGACAATCAGGAATTGAAATGGGAAAGCCCGTGGGGTGTCGGATATCCCGGCTGGCATATTGAGTGTTCCAGTATCAGTATCAAACATCTGGGAGAATACATGGACATTCACTGTGGCGGTGTGGACAATATTTTCCCACATCATACCAATGAAATCGCGCAGAGCGAATCGTATCTGGGACATAAATGGTGTAATTA
>DJNB01000220.1:14040-14387 GCA_002435545.1 Lachnoclostridium sp. UBA6475 | reverse complement strand
GGAAGAAAAAGGGTATAATCCGATGGTATACCGTATGTTCTGCCTGCAGTCGCATTACCGGAAACCGCTTGAATTTTCCTATGAGGCACTGGACAATGTGGCGACCGCGTATGAGAAACTGTTAAAGCGGATCAAAGCGATTCCGGAAGAGGGAGAAGTAAATGCAGATCAGGTGGCTGCTTACCATGAAAAATTTGGCGAGGCAGTCGGAAACGATATGAATACTTCGATGGGACTTACGATCGTGTACGATCTGCTGAAAGAAGATTTTTCCGGTGCGACCAAGAGAGCGATCCTTGCCGATCTGGATACGGTATTATCCCTGGAACTTACCAAACCGTGGAAAG
>DJNB01000220.1:13621-14031 GCA_002435545.1 Lachnoclostridium sp. UBA6475 | reverse complement strand
GTGGGAGGATGCCGGAGAAGAAGTCGATGAAGAATTGAGTGCTTTTGTGGAAGAAAAGATCGCAGAGCGTGCGGCAGCGAAAAAGGCAAAAGATTTTGCTAAAGCCGATGCCATCCGCGATGAGCTGAAAGCAAAAGGAGTCTTAATAAAAGATACACGAGAAGGCGTTGTCTGGGAGAAAGTCGGAGAATAAGCGTAACAAAAGCGTTACGAGTAAACGAAGAAAGCGAGGAGGCGTTGTACGTTTCCCCGCTTTCCTTATATGAGGAGAGGAAAGATGTTTCATATCGCCGTATGTGATGACGAAAAAAAGTATTGTGAAGAGATGCAGCAAAAAATAAAACAATACGCTGAAAAAAATGACTGCGAGATCTGTGTGGATTGTTATTATAGCGGAGAAGCGCTGTGGC
>DJNB01000220.1:3761-13579 GCA_002435545.1 Lachnoclostridium sp. UBA6475 | reverse complement strand
TTGCGTATGAGAAACAGTACGACATATTGATCTTAGATGTAGAGATGACGGGAATTGACGGAGTACATCTGGCAGAAAATATTCGAAAGACCGATGAGGAAGTGGTTATCATCTTTTCCACGTCGCACCGGCAGTATGCACTCGATGGCTACCGCGTCGAGGCATCCGGCTATATCGTAAAGCCATTTTCCGAAGAAACGGTAGGCAGGGAACTGGAAAAGGCATTCCGCAGGATCCGGGAAAGCAGTTATGATCTGGCGGTTTCCTTTAACGGAGAAGTTACGATGATTGCGATGAGCCAGCTGCTATACGTAGAAGTGTACCGCCATAAACTGATCTATCATCTGGCAGATGGAAGGAAACTCCGGGGAACCGGGTCGCTGAAGGAAGTGAAAAAGCAGGATGTCAAAGATCTTTTGGTTCAGACGCACAAAAGTTTTCTGGTAAACCTCATGTGGATCACGTCGTATCAGAGCAGTCCGCATCTTGCCTTTGTCAAGGGGAGAGAAGACGGCGTTCCGATCAGCAAATACCGGTATGATGAATTTGTAGAAACGTATATGGAGTATTACCGGAGGAAATTAACCAGACTTTCAGAAACAGATAGGCAGAAGGGATAAAATACATATGTTTTTCTTTATAACAATGATCATTGCAGGAGCAGGTACAATATTTCCGCTGCGGAAAAAGAGGGATTTTTTCCTTGGTTTGGCAGCGATGGCAATCTGTGCTTTTATTGAATTTCTGTGGTATTACATTTTCCGGGAAGCCTTTTTGGCAGAACCGTATACGGTGATTTGGGAAAATATCCATGAAAATAGTATACTTGGGATTCATTTTGAATTATTATATACGACGACGGCTCTCTATACATTTTTGCTGTGGATCCTGCCGCATATGCGCCCGGAGCGAAAAGGGCAGTCTGCGAGGGCGGTTTTCGAAAAAATGAGTATGGCGGTGCTTTCCCTCGTTGTACTGGCGGCAGGGCTGTATTTCCAGTATACGTTTATATACATGGATGTATATAAGGTGGGATGCTGCTTTTTCCTGTGCCTGCTTTTATATGCGGTGATCCTCGTAATCTTTTTCAAAATTGAGAAGTATTATGAGATGAAAAAGCAACAGAAAGAATACGAAGATATGGAAAAGATCCGGATGCGCCAGCTGGAATTTTATCAATCGAAAATGCTTGCCGAAGATAAGCTTCGTAAACTTACCCATGACATGAGTAAATATATGGAAGCATTCGAAAATTTAAAGAAAGAGCAGCCGGGAGAAATACAAGGTTATATCGAACAATTAGCGGATTCCATGCAGTCTGTGGAACGCAGTGTAGTTACTGGAAATGCGCTTGTAGACACGATTTTGATGGAGAAGGAAAAAGAGGCGCACAGCAAAGAAATAGACTTTCAGATGGTGGCGCAGACGACACGTTTGTCGGAGTTTAAAAGTGTCTATTTATGTTCTGTTTTTGCCAATGCGTTAGACAATGCCATTGAGGCGTGCGACGAAGTGCCACGGGAGAAGGCATTTGTTAAAGTAGATATTACAGAAGCGGGAGATGGCGTGTATATTCTTTTTGAAAATTCTTACCCGGAAGACCGTAAACGAAAATATTTTGAAACGTCCAAAGAAGATAAATTTCTGCACGGATTTGGGTTGAAAAACATACAAAACGGAGTGGAAAAATGCGGTGGAAATGTATCCATTCATATGGGAGCCGGGGTATTTTCTCTTTCCATCCTGCTAAATGGGATGTCAAAATGACCAGATAGGCAGACCCCCTTGTGGATAAAAGAAAAGGCGCTTATAATGAACTCAAACTTGGCACATAAGTTTTTATGTGCCAAGTTTGGTAAAATAAGAATAATATTCTGATTGGAGGAATGAAGATGTACAAAAAAATTGTAAATGTAAGCTGCCTTATTTCATTATTAGCAATAATATTAACTGGATGCGAAAGCAATGAAAACGCAGTAATTAAATCGAGTCAAAGTCCGGTAGAAACGTTATCGGTACAAGAGACCACAAAAGTAAAAGAAAAAGTATTTCCATATCCGGATCAAAAGGAAACTGGTACTTCTCCAGCGCTGGCGACTTATATGAACGAAGAAGGCAATATGGAAATTCTTATGGTACAAGAGCATCAGAAAGCAGTGAAAATGGTTTGTGGAACACTGATAGATGGAAAATGGACATATAAACAATGTGGCTGGAAAGGGGAGAAAGAAACATTTACATTTTCAAATCTGCTTGGAGTTGTTGTAGAACCAGAGCAGGAAAAAATGTACATAAATTTCTCATTGGAAGAAGAAGAGGAAGAAAACCAGATTTTTTACATGGATTTACAAAAGGGGAAGATAAAAGAAAAGAAATTAAAAGGATTTGAGGGAAATTTACAAACAACAGGCGACAATGCACCAACGATACGTGCGGCCAAAGGGGATAACGTGGTAATTCAATTTTCAGAGTATTATAGTGTGGTTTATAATACAAGGACGGAACAGATTGTTTCAGAGTATGCATTTGATTTGTATGATTGTAAGTTGACTGAAGAGTCACTATATGTATATAGGGAAGGAATGCTCCGGCAATACAATATACAGGATGGAAAAGAGACATGTGCATATTATTTTGAAAATGGGCAGGCGAAAAATGACTATATTTGCTATGCTGTGTCAGAAGAGGAAGAACTTTATATTTTTACAGCCAATGGAATCTATGAAACAACATTAGGAGAGAGCAGGATGGAAAAAGTAGGAGAGATAAAACAAAGTGAGACAGTAAGTGATTCGAATGTGTATGTATATGATCTATATGTGAATACGGATGGAGAATTGTACACATATTCCATCCATCGTGAAACGGGACAATGGAATATAAGCAAATGGATTCTGTAATTATCTGTTGTAGTAAAAGAAAAGTGAGGAGACAAATATGAAATGTGATTATTGTAAGATTCATTATGAAGAAAGTGAGGGCGTCTGTCCAAATTGCGGCATGACACCAAGAAAGCGCTGGGCAAAGATATTATGCGCAGTTGCAGAAGTGGTTTTTTGGATGTACTGGATTATGATGATTCCTGTAGCTTGGGGGGAAGCAAGAATTGGGCATCCGGTGATTGCTGTGGTGGCAGATATCCTGGCACTGCCATCGGGGTATTATCTGATACGTCGTTTTTTGGGGAGAAAGCATCGCAATATGCTTGCAGGGACTCGTGCTGTTATGCTTATCCTGAGTGTTTTATTGTTTATCATTGGTTCGACGGGAAAATATCAAATATCAGAATTTCATGTAAAGCAGATGGCAGAGAGTCATTTGAAAGGTTCTTTTGTACATGATAAGACATTTGAATATGGAACGTGTGAAAGTATCAAATACTTTAGAGATGAAAATGAAAATTATGTCTATTGGGCGGAAGTAACGATGTCCTACCAGGTCAAAGACGGAGAGGGAAATCCGGTTTCAAAACAACAGACATACATTATAAAATGGAATGCCACGAACGATAACTATGAATGGCTTGGTGCAAAGAAAGAGTAATATAAATATATAACGAGATAATTCTCTAATAAGAATAGTAAAAACAACAACTGATTATTTAAGGGGGTCAAGTAATGAACGGAATGAAAATGAAAGAATTGTATGAACTAATCTCTCATTGTCACGAAGCAGAATTTGAGTATGATGGAACAACATATGTATTACAGCCGGAAGTCAATAAGGGAAAAGCTTATCTCGTGATTTGGGATTGCACGCCTGATTCAGAAAAATGCATTGCTAAACACGAAATCAGTGCTGAAGGTGATATTCCCCGTGGAGTGATTGACGCTGTTCTTTCAGATCGATGCTTTGACGGAAAAACATTTTTGGAAATCGAACAAGATGTTACCATAACGGTTATTTATTAACAACACAAGCAATAGAAATGAAATAGTGCTATTGCTTGTAAAAATAAAAGCATTTCATAAGTTGCTGGAACAACCATGAAATGCTTTTTATTTTGTCGGATATACTAATATATCGACTTGTAGCATTAATCGATTTTAGCATATCCGTTTTGATTTGTCAAATTTCCAGTTATTTTCCGAAACAAAAAATAGGATATGTATTACTCAAACTGCAGCCATTCCAGATCGAATTTACATCCCGGAAGGAAGATCAGGTTCAGGTTATAATCTCCGGATACCGGTTCTAACTCGAAAGTCTGTACCTGCGATTCGTCGCTGTAAGGGAAATCGACGATCTGGTTAATGACAGCGTCGCTGCCGTCTGCCGGAGCAAATCTTACATGAATCGTATTCATCTCGATATGAGAACGTCCACAGATGGTGATCTGGTGGAAGCCATCTTCGGTAAAATGCATATTGGTATATTCTACCGTTACATTGTTTCCAATCTCACGGATGGCATCGCCATCGATCGTAAACATATCTCCCGTAACATTGGAGCAGTCGGAGGCAAGAAGTTTTGCGTAGGCTTTTTCTACCTTTGTGAAATAGAAGCCCTGCAGAGACATCTTGATTTCCGGATAAACGACGATGGAGATCGTCTGAACGCCTTTGAGTCGTTTGCTTAATGTAAATACATTTTCCTGATAGTGGTTGTACCAGCTCTTGGCCTCGTAGGTTGCCTGAAGCAGACATTCGCCGGTGGCACAGGTGGTTCCCGGAGCGGCAGGTTCGGTGATGCTTCCTTTTTCGGAAGGAAGACCCGGCGTACCGAGCCATACTTCAACCGGAAGCACATCGCTAAAGGAAAAAATTGGAAGATGGATCTCGTCGGAACCATAATCTCCAAAATCAATATTTTCAAACGTTACCACAGTACGGTCGTTTCCGGTGATATAGACTCCACCCTGGAAACTTAAGATCAGACCGTCATCGGAACTTTCGGAGTAATCAATGGCGGATACGATCTTATAAGGGTCGTGTGTGGCATCGCCGAGACCGGTCACTTCAAATTCCAGTTCGGAGATCACTTCGACGTGGTCTAAGCCGTTGCAGCAGGTACAGCACAGACGAAATTCGCCATCGCCGACGGCCTGGATCGAAGCGGTATTGCTTTCTTTGTCCACGGTGATCTTTACTGCGTTGCTCTGTACGCCGTTGAGTGTGACTGCCTTAAATTCAATGTCCTGATAGGTTGCATTTTCCGGATAAATTTTTGCCGTTACAACAGTTTCTTTATGTTCGGCATCTAAAATCGAGGTGCCCTGATTGGTCAGTTCAATCTTTCGAACCGGAATCTCATTTGTGCGGTCCGGAATGACAGTACCATCTTCCAGTGTTTTTTCTGCAAGGGAATATGTCGTATTTTCCATCTGGCAGGAGATGCCGTCCGGAACGGTTTCGGCAGGCACTGCCTGTAGTGTCAGATGGGCATCCGGCAGAGATGGTGAACTAACGGTTACCTGAATTTCGCCGGATTCTGTCTTTGCGGCAATGATTGCCAGCAGTTTTCCGCTGAATAATTTGCGGCTGGTGCCTTTGTATTGGTCAAAATCGGAACTGTCGCCGTTGTCAAGGCCGATCAGACGGCCGGCGCCGGTTACGGATACGTTCATGCGGCTTCGTCCATTGGCAACGAGGATACCGTCCGCATCCAGTGTGTCAATGGTGACAAAGATCAGATCTTCGCCGTCAGCCGTCAGCGTCTCTTTGTCCGGAGTAAGACGGATGCTTGCCGGATCGCCAAACGACTGCTGGCGGTCTCTTGCGATCACATTGCCTTCTTCGTCGTAAGCAACGGCTTCGATCACGCCTTTGCTGTAAGGGATCTGCCAGTCACCGGAAAGTGTCGTGCCGTGAGCATGGTCAATTTCGACGATGCCCTGACTCTGTCCCTGATAGAAGAGTTCCACTTTCGGAGCATTGGAGAAGATACGCACATCGATCAGCTGTCCCTCGTTGAAATCCCAGTAAGGCAGGAGATGTACCATCGGTTTTTTCTTATAGTCGGTCCATTCTGCCTGATACAGATAGAATGTGTCTTTTGGAAAGCCGGCAGTATCGACCTGTCCAAAATAGGAATTTTTGGTAAAATATGGGGTTGGTTCGCCCAGGTAATCAAAGCCGGACCAGAGGTACTGTCCAAAGCAGAATTCACGGTCGCGGTGTGCGATGATCGTATGCTCGGAATTTTTCGCCCCCCAGTTTGTCGTACAGTTTCCAAGTGTCGAACACTGTAAGTCATCAAATGTCAAAAGACGGTTGGAAAGAGGGAAATGATAGATGCCGCGGCTTTGTACGGTGGCACTTGTCTCACTTCCAAATATTTTCCAGTCCGGATATTTTTCATGATGTTCGTCATAACATTTATCAAGGTAATTATAGCCGACGAGATCGATCACTTCACCGGTGCGCTGGGCAGCTTCCCACTCGATGTAATTCGATCCCAGTGTGGTGTAGGCATTTTTGCGGTAATCGAGTTCGCGGACGGCGTTATGAAGTTCTTTCGTCAGTTCCAGACCGCGGTCAAAATGGGTATCATAAATCTCATTTCCAATTCCCCAGATGAAGACACAAGGGTGGTTGCGGTCCTGGCGGACCCAGCTTGTCAGATCCTTTTTCCACCAGTCTTTAAAGTCATTTCCATAGTCATAATCGGTCTTGGTACGCTCCCACATATCAAAACTTTCCGTATAAAGGAGAAGTCCCAGTTCATCGCAGAGATTCAGCATATGTTCCGGCGGCATATTGTGCGCGTTTCGGATCGAATTTACGCCCATTTCCTTTAATGTGAGGAGCTGGCGGCGGAGTGCCGCTTTGTTCATGGCTGCGCCCAGGGAACCAAGAACGTGGTGTTCACACGTACCATTGATCTTTACGTGGCGTCCGTTTAAGAAAAATCCCTTATCCGCATCAAACGCAATATCACGGAATCCCAGATTCTGGGTGACAGAGTCCGTAAGCGTATCGCCCGCATACAAGGAAGTGCGGATCTGATACAGATTTGGCTCTTCAATATCCCATAATTTTGGTTCAATGACGGTCAGTACCTGTTTGTCAACCTGAACGGAATCCGAAAAGTGTATGCTGCTTTCGTGGGTCGTCACAAGAGTGCCGTCGGCATCAAAGATCTCGTGGCAGATCCGTCCGTCAGAAGCTGCACCTGCTTCATCAATAAATTCCGTATCCATAAATACTTCCCACGTTTTGCCAAGCTGCTTGGTGGAAAGATACGTTCCGTTATGTACGAGATGCGCCGCAGAAGAAGTCAAAAGCCACACATCGCGGTAGATGCCCGAACCCGGATACCAGCGGCTGTTTGGCAGATGGTATTCATTGCGGACAAGAAGTTCATTGTCGCCGTCCTCCAATTCGTCTGTCAGATCAACGACAAATTCCGAATAACCATGTTTCCATGTAAATATTTTCTTTTGATTCAGATAAATGGCTGTATCCATATAGACACCTTCAAACACCAGTTCGATCTTCTGCGTGTCCGGATCAGCCTCGTCAAGAAGCTGTTTTTTGTTGATAATCCTTCGATAACAACTTACGGCCTGTTCATACAGATTTTCTGCATCATAGATCATCCAGTCATGGGGAAGATCTACCGGCGTCCAGGACGTGTTTTGAAATAAAGTTTCAATCGGAGTGTCCAGAGGAAACTTGCAAAACGTCCAGTTGTCATTCAGTCGTTTTTTCATTCGATAAATCCTGCCTTTCATTTTAGAAAAAGTTTTGCACTTTGATAATAATTATATTATACTAGTAGTATGGTTTCAAGAAAAAAATAGGAATTTGGAGCGAAAAATGCAAATTTGTAAAATGAGTGGCAGACAGATAGAACAAGCGCTTGGATTGATCCGAACGGTTTTTGATGAATGTGATAAGGAAGATTATGAAGAACCCGGCATCAAAACATTTTATCATTTTATACAGAGAGAGTCGATCATGGAAAAGGTTAAAAGTGGAGAGATGTTATTTTTTGGTGCCTACGAGCAGTCGGAAATGGTCGGCGTGATCGCGATGCGGGACGGGTTTCATGTGAGTCTGCTTTTTGTGGAAAAAGAATATCAAAGGCGCGGCATTGGAAAAAAACTGGTCCGCCGAGGAATTGCCTATTGCCTGGAAGAAAATCCGGCATTGCGTGCCGTGACGGTCAATGCATCGCCCAAAGGGAAAAGGGCGTATGAAGCGATGGGATTTGAAGCGCTGACACCGGAGCAGAAAAAACAGGGGATGCGGTTTACGCCGATGCGGCTTACTTTATAGAAAGGAACAGGAGAAACGGATGGAGCAAAGTATAGATGCTCGCATGAGCGAAGAAAGAAAAGACCGGTTCAATATGCAGGCATTAAAAAAGAGTCTGGTATTTGGAACGAAGATATGTAAAAAGTCATGGACTTATGAAATTACTGCCCTGGACGATGCGTATGCGGCGATGCTGGGGATTCCGGCAGCGCAAAAGGATGAAATGATCGGAGTGAGCATGTCGGAGATCATACATCCCAATGATTTTGATCGGGTGGTAAAAGAAACTCTTTTAACGATACAGGGAAGTGGAAAATACGACTGCAAATACCGCATGAAGAATGCAGAGGGAGAGTATCACTGGGTGCGCGATATCGGCGAACGGTTTTGGAGCGGTGAGCAGGAGTATATTCAATGTGCGGTAATTGATATTGATGAAAAAGAAACGCTCATCCGCCAGCGGGATGTTACTTACGAGATTGTACCGGGTGGAGTTATTTTTGTCGTTATCGGAAAGGATAATTTTTACATCCGCGAGGCGAACCAGCATTATTTTGATATGTTTGGTGTGGAGAGGGACGAATATCTTGGTTCTTCGGGAAAATATACGTTTCCGGAAGATCTTCCGAAACTTCGTGAACATTTTGTCCAGCAGGCGAAAAAAAGGGAGCCGCTGGATTTTGAATTTCGTACCCGCTTAGAAGAACACGGCGAGATCGTGTGGTATCGTATCATCGGAAATTATATTGATTCCCGCGAGCAGGGAGAAGAGTATCTCTGTATCATGATGGATATTACGACCAGAAAGTCGATCCAGTTTGAACTTATCAAGGAAAAGGAAAAATATGAGAGGACGTTAAACAGTTCCGCGGATCTGATGTTTGAATACAATGTGCGTCATAAAAAATTCCGCATTCTGGGGCAGAATTATATATCCGACGATACAAAACTCGCGATCGAGGACAGCATGGATGCGGACTACCGGGAGATTATATTTGGAAAAGATATTGTATTTCGTGCAGATCGAAGCAAGTTTAAGCAGTTTGTGCGCGGACAGGCGGCGTTCAATGATACGATCCGGTTGTTGACAAAAAATACAGAGACAGGTAAAGTGTACTATGATAGTTATGAATTGTTTTTAAATAAGATCATGGTAAAAGAAAAACCGATCCGTGTCATAGGTTATGCAAAGAAGGTAAGCTATAATGCTGTACCTATGACAATGCGCCAGGAACTGCATCAGATTTTTGATGAACAGATTTTAAAAGATTACAGCTTTATTTTGAAGATTGATGTACCGACAGGGGAGTTCCAGCCTTATTTTATCGAAAGTTCGGAGTATGAATCGTATACAGGAGCTCTGTATTATGCCTCTTTTTTAAAATGGTGGAGCAATATATTTGTATGCGAAAAGGACCGCCAAGAGATCAGTTTTTTCCTGCAATTAGATGAGATGCTTCGTATCCTTCATTCGGGCGAACCGAGCGGTTACCGCTTTTTCCGGGCAGAGACACAGGATCGGAAGAAGATCCATAAGTTATGCAGTTTTTCCTTTTATGGTTCGGATATCAATACGGTGCTGCTTGTCGTCCGCGATGTAAGCCAGATCCGGGAAGA
>DJNB01000220.1:0-3729 GCA_002435545.1 Lachnoclostridium sp. UBA6475 | reverse complement strand
TGAAGAAGTGTATCAGAAAGAGGCCGGTCAGCGGCTTCTCACGGACGCTTTGACCGAAGCCAGGGCAGCCGTCAAAGGACGCCAGATGTTAATGAAATATCTGGCGGAAGAGATGGATCATCCGATCGACAGGATGAAGGATCTGTTATTGGAGCCGGAAAATCCGGAACTTCTTGCGCAATTGGAACGATGTGTAGAGTATATGAGTGAGATGGTCAGTGGGATCAAAGAGTATCAATTGATGCAGACGCCATTTGGAAAAAGCAATGACTCTTTTAATTTGTATGCATTGTGCCGGGAAGTGTGTGAAGAGGAACGAAAAATATCGCTGGGACTGGACATTTCCATCCAGGAAGTGATCGAGCTGCCGGTTCAGCAGGAATATTTTATGTATGGCGATCGGTTTAAGGAAATTCTTGTCAATCTCTTAGGAAATGCTGTAAAATATGCACCAAAAGGCAGTGCCATTAAAATCTATATTCAGGAAACCAATGTAGAAGCGGACCGCTGCGTGATCCGGATCCGAATGGAAGACGAAGGACCGGTGATCAATGAAAAATATTTTGAAAGAATGATAGACGATCAATATGATTATAATGTCAATGATAAGATGAATGCTTTGGGCGGAAGTGGTTTCTCCGCTTCTCTGGTTTCCAAGATTACAGAACTTCTTGGTGGTACCGTAGAGTTTCGAAAAGGGGTTTTGGAAAGCAATGTGGTAGAGATTTCCATTCCTGCTTTGTATTATAATCAAGCGCAGCCGTTTCGCGGAGAAGTCCATAAGGAAGATGTGATCGAAGAGGTAAATATGCATGGTCAGGGATTTCTTCTTGTGGGAAATGAAGAGCAGCGGGAATCTCTGGTGGCATCTTTATTACAGGTAAATGGTGCGACGGTATATCAGGCAACTTCCGGAAAAATGGCGATGGAACTGCTGGAAAAATTTAACTCCGGCCAGATTACGGCAGTACTTATGGACAAAGATATGGAAGATATGAAATGTTATGAGCTGGCGAAATTAATTCGTTTTAGCCGGGACAAATTGTATCGAAAACTTCCGATCATTTTAATGTTAGATGGAATTGAGCAGGAGGACAGCCGTCTGAATATGATGAGCGGGATCAATGCGACGATCCATAAGCCGATAAATCTTTCTAAATTATTATGGATGATTGAAAATCTGCAGGGAAAAGGAGTATGAGCAGGATGAAAAAAGTTTTGACGATTGCCGGTTCGGATTGCAGCGGCGGCGCCGGAATCCAGGCAGATTTAAAGACGATAGGAGCGTTTGGTTGCTATGGCATGAGTGTCATTACCGCGGTCACCGTGCAGAATACGTGCGGAGTAAAGGCGGTTTATCCGGTAGAGGCAGAGGTTGTCCGGCAGCAGTTTGAAGCGGTGTGTGAAGATATTTTCCCGGATGCGGTAAAGATCGGGATGCTCTGTAATGAAGAGATTATCGAGGCAGTTGCGCAAACAATCGAAGCGATCCGGAAAATGCCGGTGGCACAGCCGAAGATCGTGCTGGATCCGGTGCTCGTATCGACAAGTGGAAGAGCGCTGCTGCAGCCGCAGGCAAAAGAGGCATTACAGACCAGACTGCTTCCGTTCGTGGATCTTGTCACCCCAAATCTCGATGAGACAAAAGTCCTCTGCGATACCGGAAAAATGGAACTGCCGGACAGAGAAGCAGCAGGAAGAAAACTGGCAGAAGAGAATGCCTGTGCCGTACTGATCAAAGGCGGACACGGCAGAGAATATGGCGATTCCGATGCGCAGGATCTGTTGATACCGGGGGCGGACAAGCCGGCAGTATGGTTTCGTGCTCCCTTTATCGAAAATCCGAATACCCACGGAACCGGCTGTACGTTATCTTCTGCAATCGCCTGTGGACTGGCGGAAGGAAATACGATGGAACAGAGTGTACAAAAGGCAAAAGAGTATCTGACCGGCGCCATTGCAGCCGGACTGGATCTGGGAGCCGGAAATGGTCCTCTGGATCATTTTTACAAATACGAAAGGATGGAAAAAAATGGCAATTGATGTAAAGAATAAAAAGACGTCGCTGGATGAAGAAGCCGCGATCTATGAAAAGCGGGATGAGACAGAGAGTGAAAAGAGCAGATGGAAGAAGATGAACCGGAGCCAGAAGATCACGCAGTTTAAAACGTATTATCTGCGCCCGCTTATTATTGGCGTACTGGTTTTATGTGTGGTTGGATTCTTTATCTATAAAGATGTTATCACGAAAAAAGACATTGCGTTCCGCTGTGCGATCGTGAATGAAGTGGCGACGGAAATCCCGGTTAATGCCTTTTCGGATGATTTTACCAAATATATGAAATTGGATCCGGATAAAAATTTATCGTCGTTTCATTTCTATTATACCGATACGCAGCTGGCGCAAAAAGTCGGTGCTTCGACGGCAAGTGACCTGTCGCAGATTTCCTCTTTGATCTATGCGTCCCTGCTGGATGGCATGATCGCGGGGGAAAAGGATTTTACGACGTATCATGACAACGGCTTTTTTGTGGATCTCAATGAATTTTTGTCAGAAGAAGAGTTAAAGGCAATGGAACCGTATCTGTATATTCCGGATGACGAAAAAAATACGCAAAAGCACGCCTATGGTGTCTATCTGGAAAAGAGTGAGCGGTATAACAGTATTTTCCAGGGCGGCGGAGGCGTTGTCGGGAAGCCAATCTACGGGATCATTACCAATTCAGAGAATACAGACCGCGGCAGATATTTTCTGTACTATCTGTTCCCGGAACTGCAGAAGTTAGGTGACCCGGTAATGCAAAAGGAGTAACAAAATACTCCTTTTGGGTAATCTTTAAAAATAAGGGTTGACAATTGAAAATAATTGTCCTATAATAGCAATCGTAAACGACAAAGACGTCAAGCGAATGAAATTCATTTGCCTTGGCGTTTTTTTGTTTTCATCCTATTTTTTGCTGGCAGATAGGCGCGGCTGGGTGAATAGAGAAATACCGATCTCCGAAGTCGCAGGAAACCAATTGAACAAGGAGGAATCTTTATGACAGACGAAATTTTAAGTGTAATAAGTGACCAGGTATTTGGTGTCTGGTTTTTGATCGGAGCCGCCCTTGTATTCTGGATGCAGGCCGGATTTGCAATGGTTGAGGCAGGTTTTACCAGAGCAAAAAATACAGGTAACATTATTATGAAAAACCTGATGGATTTTTGTATTGGAACAGTAGTATTTATTTTACTGGGATTTGGATTGTTTCTCGGTGATGACATCGGTGGAATCATCGGAAAACCAAATTTCGCAATTTTTACCGATTATGCAAACTTTGACTGGTCGGCATTCGTATTTAACTTAGTATTTTGTGCGACGACAGCGACCATCGTTTCCGGAGCAATGGCAGAGAGAACCAAGTTCCTTTCCTATTGTATCTACTCCGCAGTAATCTCCGCAGTGATCTACCCGATCGAAGCTCACTGGACATGGGGCGGCGGATGGTTAGCACAGATGGGATTCCATGATTTTGCCGGTTCCAACTGTATTCATATGGTTGGTGGTATCTCGGCATTGATCGGAGCTTATCTTCTCGGACCTCGTATCGGTAAGTTTAAGAAGAAAAAAGACGGAAGCATCAAAGTTGGTGCTTTTCCGGGACATAATATCGCACTTGGTGCCCTTGGTGTATTTATCTTATGGCTTGGCTGGTACGGATTCAACGGTGCAGCTGCAACATCACT
>DJNB01000225.1 GCA_002435545.1 Lachnoclostridium sp. UBA6475 | reverse complement strand
ATTTCCCTCCTTATCCATATGCCCCAGATCGTTCAGACTAAAAGGGCACAAAGTTCCCTCCACATGATAGGGTGTCGTAACAAAGATCTCACCGTCTTCTACCGACACCTGCACACCCGGAAACGGTTTTCCCACACAGTTTTTCTCCTGTGTCATCTGATCCTGCCGGAGATACGTGATATAATTGAGTTCACTGGCTCCATAATAAAGGACGATACCGGCATTGGGAAAACAGCGGTGCAGTTTTTCCGCCTCTTCTCTTCCCATACTCTGGGATCCGGCAAGAATGTGTCTTACCGTCGCAATCGGTTTCTTGATGCACTGTGGGAGAAAAAGGAGTTTTCGCGGAATCAGATATATCACATCGGTCTTATATGTTTCCATCCATTCCGCCCATCTGCGGGGATCAAAGACATTGGCAGCAACCATCGCCGCACCGATGGAAAACTGTGCCATATAAAGATTCAGATTGCCGGTGAACGCAAGACTCCCCTGAGCGAACATCCGGCTTTCCGGGGTCACGCCAAAGATTTCATTTTGAACCGGAAAAAAATCCGCCCAGCTCTCATACCGCCGATAGAGCACCTTCGGCACTCCGGTACTTCCCGAAGTCATCACTGCCATACAGGCATTTTCCGGCACTTCTCCAATCTCCGGCAGATCTTTCGCATCCTCCGGTACAAGAAGCGGAATCTTCCCTGCCGCTTGGCAGCCCAAAAAGGCAGTGAGCTGCTCTAAAATCCGTTTTTCCCGAAAAAAGATCACTTTTTCCTCCGGATGCTTCTGCATCAGCCGGTTTCCCAGATTCTGCGACAACTCTGCCAGTTCTCCATACGTATATTCTTTTCCTTCTTCCACAAGGGCAAGACGGTCTGCCTCCTGCTCCCGTATCATATCGTAAAAATTTCTCATGCTTTCCACACTTTCTTCCATAAAATAGCAGTTCCCTGTCCGCCGGCAGCCGCAATGGCGTTCACTCCATACACGTCATTTTCCATGCACTGCTGCAGCCGCTTCGCCAGATGCAGCGTAAGGATCCCTCCGGTCGCTCCATAAGGATGACCATATGCCAACGCCCCTCCACAGGCATTGTAACCCGGTACACAAGTCGGATAGTTCCTTGCAAACAATTCATCAATCACGGCAAATGCCTCATTGCATTCGTAAGCGGCAATCTCTTCCGGGTGCACTCCGGTCTTTTCAAACAGTTTCTCCAATGCTTTGTTCACAAGCAGCAGCGGCATCTCCGGATTCCCCGCCACTTCAACCATATCCACATAGTGAAGCCATGGTTTCCAGCCCTTCTTTTTGGCATAGGATTCCGTACATAGCACAACAAAAGCCGCACCATCCTGCGTACCACAGGCATTTGCCGCTGTCGTCACACCATTTTCATAAAGTGTCGGAATCTTTCTCATAAACTCCTTTGACATAGTCTGCCGGATTCCCTGATCGCATTCCTTTTCGACTCCAAGGGGAAGGATAATGTCTTCAAATACCCTACTGTCTCTGGCTTTTGCCGCCAGTTCATGACTGCGCAGTGCCCAGCCATCCAAAGTTTCTCTGGAAATATTTGACATTGTCGCTGCTTTTTCCGCTCCCCGGAGCATCGCATCCTGCCGCCATTCTCCGGGCGAAAATTTTGCTGACGTATAGATTTCGTCACCTGTGTATTCCGGATGATTTTCCGAAACCATCCGCCTTGGTGCCGTCGATGAACTTTCCGCTCCGCCCGCAAAAACCACCTGCTGCTGACCGCTCCGGATCTTTGCTGCCGCCATAACGATGGCTTCCAGACCGGATGAACACTGGCTGTCGATCGTAAAGGCCGGAACTTCTTCCGGTATCCCGGCTTCTAACGCCATCAGTCTTCCGATATTTCCTCCCGCTCCTACGGCATTTCCTGCAAGTACCAGATCCGGCTCCCCGTAATTTTTTGACAATTTATGTAAAATGTATCCGCCGAGCTTTTCTGCCGGAATATGCCGGTAGATTCCATTTTCCTTGCCGATATAAGTGCGATATCCTCCTACGACAACCACATTTTCCAGCATATCTGTTCCTCCTTTGTCCGGGCGCTAACTTCTTCCTCCTGCCGGATGATCTGAACCGGCTGCACGGCAGCTACCGGCTTATAAAAACGCATTTTTATCTTCTTCCATGGAATTTCTTTTTCTTCTAATTCAAAAATCATCGTCTCCATCATCAAAAGTCCCGGTACGATTGCCTGTTCGCCCTGATGAATGGAATTGGTGTCGCCGACTGCTTTCGTAAAATTTTGAATATCATCGGCAGACCAGCTCTGTTTTCCGGCGCCCTCTGACTGAATTTCAGTGGTTTGCATCTGACGCGGCTCTTCCATCGGTGATCCCGGAATCTGCCTCACGTTTTCTTTCGGATAAATCAATTTCATTGCCATTTCTTTTCCATTTTTTGCCAACATCAGTGTTGCATAACGCCCCCGCCTTTTTTCTTCGCAAACGGATAGATTTTCCTCTATGCCCCGCTCCAACTCCACCTGGGCGATCTCATAGCCGTCATACCCGGAAAAAACAGTAAATTTACCCGCCAGTTTTCGAAACCAGTCAAGTTCCCTGTCAATCGACGATCTCATAGCCAAGTTCTCCTAAAAGTTCAAAATCGGTCTTTACCGTGATTCCCGATGTAGTAAGCATATCGCCGGAAATCGCCGCATTGGCACCGGATTCCATACATCCACGGCCTTTGTCTTCCATCAGCCCCCGCCCACCGGCAAGCCGGATAAAGGCATCCGGGAGAAGGAAACGGTAAACTGCCACGATCCGGCGCATCTCGTCGGTTGTCAAACGTGGTTCGTTTTCATACGGAGTTCCGGGGATCGCATTGAGCATATTGACCGGAACCGAATGCACGCCAAGTCTGCGGACTTCCAATGCCATATCAATACGGTCTTCCATCGTCTCCCCGATTCCCATAATTCCGCCGCTGCACACTTCCAGTCCAGCCTCTTTGGCGGCTGTGATCGCTGCGATCTTGTCATCAAACGTATGCGTCGTACAGACATCCGGGAAATGTCTTCTCGACGTCTCTAAATTGTTATGTACCCGTGTCAGTCCGGCTTCTTTTAATTTGCCAAAGGCCTCCTTGTCAAGGAGACCAAACGATCCGCATACATGAAGACTGGTCTCTTCACGGAGTTTTCGGATGCATTCGCACATCTGGTCTACTTCTGCTGCATTCAGCCGTTTTCCGGACGTTACGATCGAATACCGCCGTACGCCCTGTCTTTCTATCTTCTTTGCATCTTCCAAAATCTCTTCCGTGGAAAGCAGCGGATAGTTTTCCACTTCTGTCTTATGGCAGGCTGCCTGCGCACAATATTTACAATTTTCCGAACATCTTCCGCTCTTTCCATTGATGATCGTACACATATCAAATTTATTATCGCAAAAGGCTTTCCGGATCTCATCTGCCGCTTTACATAACTCATCCAGATCAACAGTCAGCAGTTCCATCGCCTGCTCTTTTTCCAATTTTTCTCCTTTTAACACCAATTCCTTATACATTTCAATCTTATTGTCCATGACAGTTCCTCCTGAAAACACTGATATTTATTATCAAGCAACTATTCAGGACCGCTGTGCAAAAACAATGGATTGTCGTGCTTGCACGTAAGAAACATTGTTTTCTGCACAGTGGTTCTAAATAGTTACATTATCAGTATAATAAGCTTTTTCACTAATGTCAACCTTTTCTGAAAAACTGGTTGACATTTCATTTTTTCCTCGTTATAATGGAGCAAGAAAATAACTTTTTGGAGGACATTATGAACGAACAAACGCAAACCACTCAGACAACTGCAAAATCCACACATTCCGCACAGTCCCTTGTGACGATTGCTTTGATGGCCGCGGTATTGTGCGTATCTGCTTACATCAGTATCCCACTGCCAAACGGCTCCCACATTACCGCATTGAATTTTATCGTAATGCTCGTCGCTTTGGTATTTTCCATACGTGAATCCTTTTTGATCAATTTGATCTGGTTTTTACTCGGACTTTTGGGACTTCCGGTTCTTATCGGCGGCGCGTCCGGGATCGGTTACGTGTTAGGACCATGGGGTGGCTACAGTATCTCTTTTCTTATCGTAGCTGCACTGGTTCCCCTTATTTGCACACGCAAATACAACCGTATTCTTTACACGATCATTGCCATTCTTTCTGCCGCTTTTGTCGATCTGTTTGGCAGTATCTGGATGATGGTCGTAAGCGATATCGCCCTTGTTCCTGCTCTTGTAGCCGGATTCCTGCCATTTATCGTGTTGGATGTGGTGAAAGCTGTGATCGCAGCACAGATTGTACCTCAGATTCGCAAAATCGTACGTCAGAACTAATATTTCTTTTGGTTTCGCCGGTAAAAAATGATGCCGGCGAAATCTGCTAAAAACCATCCGATCGGAATCGAGATCCAGATTCCTGTCACTCCCACACCGGCGATCATCGTCAATCCATACGCCAGCGCTACTCTTGTTCCCAGTGAAATCACCGTTAAGATAACAGATACAACCGGTTTATTGACTGCACGAAAATATCCGTAAAGCAGGAACAATATTCCGATTCCCACATAAAAAGCTCCTTCGATCTGAAGATACCATGCCCCCGCTTCGGATACGGCACTCCCGGCATCCACAAATAAATTCATCAGCGAATGCGAAAAGAAAACGACCAGCGAACTTACGATCACGCAGAAAACCACGACACTGAGTACGGCATATTTCACACCTTCCCAAATCCTCTCTCTCTTTCCTGCACCAAAATTCTGTGCGGCAAATACCGAAAACGCATTTCCAAAATCCTGCACCGGCATATACGCGATCGTGTCGATTTTTACTGCCACCGCAAACGCAGCCATAATAACCGCGCCAAAGCTGTTTACCAGTCCCTGGATCATTAAAATTCCAAAATTCATTACCGACTGCTGCAAACAGGTAAATCCTGACAATGACATGATATGCCGCAGATTGGTTCCCTCCCACCTGAAATCCTTTCTCTGCGGCAGGTATTCCGGATACATTTTGATAAAATACAAGCCAATCCCAATTCCGGATATATACTGCGAGATAACGGTCGCCACTGCAGCCCCGGCAATCCCCGCCTGAAATGGAATGACAAACAAAAGATCCAGTCCGATATTCAGCACGACGGAAACGGCTAAAAACACGAGGGGAACCACCGAATTTCCCACGCTGCGCAGTACATTGGCGTAGAAATTATACAAAAATGTTGCAAAAAAGCCTGCCATCACATATATCAGATACGTCCGCATATCTGCAAAGGTTTCCTGCGGCACCTGAAGCCATAGTATAATTTTATCCATCAATAAATATATCACAGCCATGACAATCAGCGACAGACCACCGATTGTCGTAAAAGACATAACCAGACCGTTTCGGAAAACATCCCAGTCTTTTTTCCCATATGCCATCGAAAAAAATGCTCCCGCGCCCAGACAAAGTCCCAGGATCACCGATGTCAAAAATGTCATCAGCGTATAGGACGCACCAACAGCCGCCAGCGCCTGCTCTCCAATGTATTTGCCAACCACCCAGGTGTCCACCAGGTTGTATAACTGCTGCATCACGTTGCCTAGCATCAGCGGCACCGCAAACGCCCACAGTCCGATTAAAATATTACCTTTTGTCAATTCTCTTGTGTGTTTCATTTTTTTGCTCTCTATTCTCTATCCTTTTTATCCGGCACATAAAACTTCAAAATCCGGATATCCTAATTTTAAAACAAAACTTGGAGGTTTTCAACATGAAAGAAAATGAACGTTTTCGAAATGCTCTGCCGATGGCAGCTTTAGACGATATTCCGGAACCTTCCGCAGACGCAAAAGAAATCGTAGGCATCGTAAAACAACGCGGTAAAATAACCGGTTATCAATTATCCGATGGAAAGACGGTCAGCAAAAGCGAAGGCGTCGCTATGGCAAAAGCCGGTGATATTCAGGGCGTCGGCATTGCTCACCGCGGTGACACCGAATACTTGAAGTCACTGCCGGATGGCGAAGAAAATAACAACCTCAGCAGCCTTCCTGCTGCCTCTGCCTCTTCGAAAACAATGGAATAAAAAAATTGTGACTGTCACCTTGATCTGTCAGCGTGGCAGTCACATTTAGTATTGCAGAAATCACCCAGCCTTATGCTGTCTTCCTTCGGTATCAATCTCGTAATTGTCCTTCATGATCAACTCCGAAATTGGTACAAGCTCGTATCCTTTTTCTTTCAACGTCTTAATCATCGTGTCCAATGCCTCCGCGGTATGTTTTGCCCCGTTATGACATAAAATGATGGAACCATTTCCCAGATGTTTGTGTTCTGTAACGCGGCGCACGATCGTATCGGCATCATAATCTTTCCAGTCCAGCGAATCTACATCCCATTGGATCGGATAATAATTAATCTCCCGGCAAACCCGGATCAGATTGTCATTGTAATCCCCATACGGCGGCCGGAAGAGGATCATCTCTTTCCCCGTCAACGCCTTCACTTTCTCATGTGGTTTCAATAATTCTTCCTTGCACTGCTCCGCTGACAGCTGGGACATCTGCTTATGATTTTCGCTGTGATTTCCCAGATCATGCCCTGCCGCGGCAATTGCCTTCACATCCTCCGGATATTTTTCAACCCAGCCACCTGTCATAAAAAAGGTAACCCGCACATTGTTCTTCTTTAAAATCTCTAAAATTTTAGCGGTGTCCTCATTTCCCCACGCGGCATCAAAACTAAGGGCGATCTTTTTTTCCTCCCCTTTATCTACACAATAGATTGGCAGTTCTTTCGCTGTGATTCCCTGTCCGAGTTTTGTATTCAGTGTCGCCACTGTCTGTGGATAAAAATGAATGCTGGTAGCTAAAAGAAGCAATGACGTAAGAACAACCGCCCCAACTTTAGTAAATAAAATAAGTTTTTCTTTTTCTATTTCTATTGAATTTGGTTCCATAATAAAACCCCGGCGTTTTTTACTAACTTATGCCGGGGAAATGGGTATTATAACTTATTTTTCATATCAGATCATATATGCCGGCATATCACCTCATGCCGCAATATATTTTATTATTTTTCGTGCAATATATTGATTTTTTCGTGCAATTAGCATATAATATATTGTAATAGAAAGGATGTGATACCATGGCTAAATCAAATACAAGCAATATCAGCATCCGCATGGACAGTAACCTTAAAGCTGCTGCGGAAGCACTGTACGAAGAATTGGGAATGAATCTCAGTACCGCTTTCAATATTTTTGTCAGACAATCTCTGCGCGAACGGGGAATTCCATTCAAAATAACGGAAGGTACTCCAAATAATGAAACCGTCTCTGCTATGCTTGAGGCAGAAAGGATTGCAAAGGATCCTGACATCAAAGGCTATCATGATGTAGATGAATTCTTTACTCACCTTGATACATGACAAAATACGAAATTAAAAATACAACTCAATTCAAAAAAGATTATAAACTTGCCAAACGCCGCGGTTTAAACATTTCAATACTAAAAGATATTGTTACAAAACTTGCAAATGGTAAACCATTGGATTCCAAGCATAAAGATCATCCTTTAGGCGGCAACTGGGCAGGTCACAGAGAATGCCATATTCAACCAGACTGGCTTCTTATTTATCGGTATGATAATGACGTACTGGTTCTTACCCTTACTCGTACCGGCACACACAGCGATTTATTCAATTTATAATTCTGATTGGGAATGAGGAAGTATTCTAACTTATTTCTTCCTCATCCCTCCACAATATCCGCCAGTTCAAACCGGATCACTTTTTTCAGATCCTCTAAACTCAGCTGCACCTGAAATCCGATCTTTCCGCCGCTGAAACAGATTGTCTCCTGCTCTGCCGCACTTTTATCGATAAACGTAGGAAAAAACTTTTTCATGCCAATCGGCGAACATCCGCCGTGGATGTATCCGGTAAGTCCAAGCAGTTCTTTGGCTTTCAGCATCTCTATCTTTTTCTCACCGGCGCAGGCTGCCGCCTTTTTCAGATCCAGTTCTTTTTCGACCGGCACAAGAAACACATAATATTTCTTCGATTTACTTACGGTAACCAATGTTTTAAATACCGCATCCGGGTTCTGTCCCAGCGCTTTTGCCACTTCTGTTCCGCTGATCGCGCCGGAATCCACATAATTATGACTTTGATACGAAATTTTCTTCGCATCCAAGACACGCATTACATTTGTTTTTTCTTCTTTTTTCATAGTAAAAACCAACCTTTCCGCCTTTCATTCTAGCACATATTGCGATTCATGAAAAGCATAATTTAATTGAGAAAGAGTATCATTTTAATCGACAAAAAGGGATTGAAATCCGGCAAGTGGAAAACCTATAATAAAAGTATCAATAACCAGGGAGGCAATTATGTATATTGAAGAAATTGCAAAATTAGGCATTGCTGCCGGCGAAAAGACAGAAGTCTGCCGCAAATCACCCGTCAAATACGGACTACGCAGCATACAGGCAGGCGTGTTTATCGTGATTGCGACCATGCTGTCACAAGTTATAAATGCAACATTTTTAACCACTTCTCCTGCCGTCGGAAAACTGATCGGCTCCGTTGTATTTTCCATCGCGATCATTTTGGTCGTATTTCAGGGGGGCGAACTTTTTACCGGCAATACGATGACCATGACATTTGGCTATTTACTGGAACAATGTCAGCTGCGGGACGTCCTTCGCATCTGGCTCTTTAACTATATCGGAAATTTCATCGGCGCAGCAGGACTGTCTCTGCTTTTTGTGGCAAGCGGAGCCTCGCGTCCAATTTTGACAGAATTTTACAATAGTTTCTTTATGGACAAAATCAGTATCAGCCCTTCCGAACTGATACTGCGTGGCATTCTGTGTAATTTTCTGGTCTGTCTCGCAGTGTGGACCGGTACGCGGATGAAATCCGAAAGCGGCAAAATCCTCGTGATCGCCGGCATTATCACTACCTTTGTCATCTGCGGTTTTGAACACTGCATCGCCAATATGTCAACATTTACCATTGGCTATCTTCTGCTTGATGGCGTATCGCTGCTCACGTTATTGCAGCATATGTTTTTCGTCACGGTGGGAAATATGATCGGCGGCATCTTTCTCTTCGCCATTCCGATGTATGCCATCCGCGGAATGAAATAGAAAAGCCTGCTCTTTAGCGGGCAGGCTCCTCATACAGATACTTTCGTATTTCTTCTTCTACTAAATGTTCTCCGATCACGATAACCACTTCCTGGCCCTCTTTGATCGGCTCTATTTTCTTGTTTTCCGTCGTCGCATTTAACTCAATCCACGTTCCCTTCGGAGTTTTAAAGAACCCTTTCATACGGATTACATTTCCACATGCCGGATTGTTCATAATGCGATCCGTAATCTCAGAAACCTTGTCCGAAGAAACCGTCGGCTCCATAAAATACAGCGTCGAAAATGCCTCTTCCTTCTCAAACCACAACTTAGCAAAACGGTCTGTCGTATAGCCACCGGAAGCAATTTTCAAGAAGTCATCGTCTTCCAGTTTTTTCCAGTATTTTAACAGGATTTCGTCTTTCTGAAAACGCCGTTTGCAGCCAAACTGTTCCATCGCAGCATTCATCTGATGAATCGTCTGCTCGATACGGTCTGCCGTCGTTTCCTGACATTTGCTGAAGACGATCTGCCCTGCACAGGCAATCTGCGTCGCAAAGAGATACTCCGCTTCCTTCGACATCTCGGCCGGCATGGAAGCATCCACAATGGCAATCACATTGCCAATCTCATACCAGCGTTCCAGCGGATCTTCATGTAAAATATCAAAAAATTCGTCAACATCAAAAATACCGGACGGCTCGATCAGCACTCTGTCATATCCGAGCATCCCCATGGCGATCAGCTTTGTCTTCATTCTGCGCCGGTGGCAGTCTTTGTCACACGCCCCCGCGATCATATCCACATCACACGAGTCGCTCATGACATCCTGCAAAAGCATCATATCCACATTGACGGCTCCAAAATCATTTTCCAGAATTCCCAGTTTCTTTCCCTGTTTCAGAAAATAAGCCGCATATTTCTTAATAAATGTTGTCTTCCCGGATCCTAAAAAGCCGGTGATCAGATCAATCTGTATCTTACCATTCAAGTAAAACAGCTCCCCACGTAAGTCC